>NZ_LKBR01000007.1:0-41462 GCF_002723595.1 Pseudomonas sp. ICMP 460 | reverse complement strand
CAGATCTGCTGTGTACTCAAGACCCGCCTTTGACCTGCTTCTGATCTGCTTCAACCACTCAGGTCGGCTTTCAGGCCGCCGTGCTTTTGCTTTTGATCTGCTTTTGATCTGAGAAGCGCCCCGTTAAACCACGATGGCCGCACGCAGGCTTGAATCCGTGGGTAACCCGGCAGGACGCCGGGTTAGCCGCGCTGGGCCAAGGATGGCCCATCGCGGCGGCCCACGGATTCAAGCCTGTGGGCGGGCATGCCGAGCCACAGCGAGGCACCGAGTGGTGGGGCGAGAGCGTTTTGGTTACTTTTGCGCTCTATCAAAAGTGACTCGCTGTAAGAGCGAAACCGATACAAGCCATCATCCAAATACCGGATATGTACGAAAATCCAAAGAACACCCCAAACCCGCTTGCCGCGCCACAGCGCAACATCAAAGATGCAATGCCCCCCCCCACAAAAAGCACATTGCCTGTGTACGCAAACCCCGCTTTACTAAGGCCCCCGCCGCCGAGCCCGCAGCCCGGCCAGCAACGACGGCGCCAACGCCACCGTCGCCGAGCCCAGCACCACCACCAACGCCCCGACATAACCCAGTGCGTTAATCGCCTCAGCCTGCACAAACTCCGGCCATAACCACGCCGCCAAGGCCACCGCGACAAACGTCACCAGCGGCGTCAGCGACAAGGTCGCACTGACCCTCGACGCCTCCCAGTGCGCCAATGCCTCGGCAAACGCGCCATACGCCACCAGCGTGTTCATGCAGCACGCCAACAACAACCAACCTTGCAGCGGGCTCAATTGCAACGCCTCCAGCGGATGCGCCCACGGCGTCAGCAACAGCGCGCATGACAGATAGATCACCATCATCACTTGCAACGAATTCCACACCGTCAGCAATTGCTTCTGACCCAAGGCATAGAACACCCAGATGGTGGTGGCAAGCAGCACCGTCAACACCCCGGCCGTGTAAGTACCCAGCGACGTCAGCAACTCCGACAGGCGCTGGTTGAAGAACAGCCCAAAGCCAAAAATCAGCACCACCAGGCCGATGCCCTGCCCCAGGCTGAAACGCTCCTTGAACACAAACACACTGGCGACCATCAAAAAGATCGGCCCCATCTGCACCACCAACTGCGCCGTGCCAGGGCTGAGCATTTTCAGGCCGACCAGGTACAACACGTAGTTGCCCACCAGCCCACACACGGCCATTGCCACCAGCCAGCCGCCTTTGGCACCGAGCACGGCACGACGCGGCAGGCGCTTGGTGGCCGCCAGGTAAAGGAACAGGCAACCACCGGCGACGGTCAGGCGAAACCAGGTGACGGTCACCGGGTCCATCACTTGCAGCACCTGTTTGAGTTTGATCGGCAGAATGCCCCAGAGCAGCGCGGTCAGCAGGGTCAAGCCAAAGCCATAGACCCAGCGACCGGAAGAGATATGCATGAGTGCCCCAAGGCCAGAGGAAGTGGAACCGGCATTCTAGGGGCAAGTCATCAAATCAGGATACGCCGCAGCTCAAATGGGTAAGAGCGCACACCGCTTTGCGCATTTTTAATTAGCCAACGGCTTCGAATAGCCCGGTGGCGCCCATGCCGCCGCCCACGCACATGGTGACGATGCCGTAACGCAGATCGCGCCGCTGCAGCTCGCGCACCAAATGCCCGACTTGCCGCGAACCGGTCATGCCAAACGGGTGGCCGATGGAGATCGAACCGCCGTTGACGTTGTACTTGGCGTTATCAATGCCCAAGCGGTTACGTGCGTACAGGCATTGCGAGGCGAACGCCTCGTTGAGTTCCCACAGGTCGATGTCCGCCACCTGCAAGCCCTTGGCCTTGAGCAACTTGGGCACCGAGAACACCGGGCCGATGCCCATCTCATCCGGCTCGCAACCGGCCACGGTAAAACCACGGAAAAACGCCTTGGGCTTAAGCCCCAGTTGCATGGCTTTTTCCAGGCTCATCACCAGGGTCATTGAGGCGCCGTCGGACAACTGCGACGAGTTGCCCGCCGTCACCGAGCCATCGTCGGCAAACACCGGTTTCAAGCCCTGCAGGCTGGCGAGCGTGGTGTCGGGGCGGTTGCAGTCGTCGCGGTCGACCACACCCTCAAGCACCTGCATCTCGCCGGTGTGCTTGTCTTCTACGCGGTACTTGACCGCCATCGGCACGATTTCATCGTCAAACAAGCCGTCGGCCTGAGCCTGCGCGGTGCGTTGCTGGCTTTGCAGGGCGTACAGGTCTTGGTCTTCGCGGCTGACGTTATAGCGGCGCGCAACGATTTCGGCAGTCTGGCCCATGGGCAAGTAGATGCCCGGCACTTGTTCCTTCAACAGCGGATTGATCAGATGGTCGGTGTTGACGCTTTTCAGGGTCAGGCTGATGGATTCCACGCCGCCGGCGACGATGATCTCGCTGCAGCCTGAAGCGATCTGGTTGGCCGCAATCGCAATCGCCTGCAAGCCCGAGGAGCAGAAACGATTGAGGGTCATGCCCGCCGTGCCGGTGCCCAATTGCGACAGCACCGCCACATTACGCCCGATGTTATAGCCCTGCGCGCCCTCGTTGGAGCCGGCACCGACGATGCAGTCTTCCACCGTCGCCGGGTCAATGCCATTGCGCGCAAGCAGCGCATTGACGCAATGCGCCGCCATGTCATCGGGGCGGGTCTGGTTGAACTTGCCGCGAAAGGATTTGGCCAAGCCGGTTCGCACGCTGTCGACGATCACTACTTCACGCATGGGCTGCCTCGATCTTGTTGTTAGGGGTTGAACCGAGGATAGAGGCAAGGCATTGGCGACCGCGACGATCATTCATCTGGCGTATGCAAAAGCATGAGCTCACCTTGTAGAAAGCCCGCTGATGGCGGCCAGCCCGCTCGCCACAAAAAGCCAGCCCACCACACTCAGACAAATCCCCACAAAAAAGCCAGCTCACCACAGCAGCTCACAAGCGAGCCCGACCGGGCCGCGCGCGGGTTATTTCTTTTTCTTTTTATCGTGCTTGTCAGTTTTTTCGAACGCCTCTTCCAGCGCGCGGTTGATGGTGCGCAATACCTTCACCCGCGCCCAGCGCTTGTCGTTGGCTTCCACCAGCGTCCAGGGTGCGATCTCGGTGCTGGTGCGGTCGACCATGTCGCCGACGGCGGCGCGATAATCGTCCCATTTGTCGCGGTTGCGCCAGTCGTCTTCGGTGATTTTGAAGCGCTTGAACGGAATATCTTCGCGGGCCTGGAAACGCTCCAACTGGGTTTGCTTGTCAATCGCCAACCAAAACTTGACCACGATCACACCGGCATCGCGCAGTTGCTCTTCAAAGTCATTGATCTCGCCATAAGCACGCATCCAGTCCGCCGGGGAGCAGAAGCCTTCGATGCGCTCCACCAGGACGCGGCCGTACCACGAGCGGTCGAACACGGTGAACATGCCGCGTGCCGGGATCTTCTGCCAGAACCGCCACAGGTAAGGCTGCGCGCGCTCGTCTTCACTCGGCGCGGCAATCGGCACGATGTGGTACTGGCGCGGGTCCAGCGCCGCCGCCACACGGCGGATCGCACCGCCCTTGCCCGCCGCGTCATTGCCTTCAAATACCGTGACCAGCGCGTGCTTGCGCATGCGCTTGTCGCGCATCAGCCCGGAGAAACGCGCCTGTTCGGTGATCAGCTGTTCTTCGTAATCGTCCTTGTCCAGTCTCAAGGTCATGTCGAGGCTGTCCAGCAGGCTCTTCTGATCCACCGACGCCAGCAACGGCGCGGGGTTCATGCCGCTGGCCTTGCCCTTGGCCAGCTTCAAGGCATTTTGCAGGCTCTCGAGCAAAATCTTGCCGACGGTGAGGCTGCGGTAATGCGCGTCGACGCCTTCAATCACATGCCACGGCGCGTAATCGCGGCTGGTGCGGCGCAGGATACGCTCACCAAAATGCACAAACTTGTCGTAGGTCGCGGACTGCTGCCAGTCCAACGGGCTGATGCGCCAGCTGTGCAGCGGGTCATCGGCCAAGGCCTTGAGCCGCGCCTTCATCTGTTTTTTGGACAGGTGGAACCAGAACTTGAAGATCAGCGCGCCTTCATCGCAGAGCATCTTTTCCAGGCGCTCGGCGCCGGCAATCGCCTGGTCGAGCCGCGCGTCCTTGATCTGGCCATGCACCCGGCTTTGCAGCATCTGGCTGTACCAGTTGCCAAAAAAAATGCCCATGCGGCCCTTGGCAGGCAGTTGCCGCCAGTAGCGCCAGGCCGGTGGCCGCGCCAGTTCTTCATCGGTTTGCTGGTCAAAGGTGCGCACCTCGATCAGGCGCGGGTCCATCCATTCATTGAGCAGCTTGACGGTCTCGCCCTTGCCGGCGCCTTCGATGCCGTTGATCAGGATGATCACCGGGAAGCGCTTCTGCTGTTGCAGCTCGTACTGCACTTCCAGCAAGGCTTCGCGCAGCGCCGGCACTTGCGCTTCATAGGTGTCTTTGTCGATGGCGTGACCGATTTCGGCGGATTCGAACATGGGCAGCTCCGTTTCAAGATGGATCAAGACTAGCGGATTGGGCAACGGCGCGCGGGAGGAAATTCCCCGGCGACTTGCCATAGGTCAATTCAACGCCGGCTGATCGGCTAGAATGGCCGCCTTGCCTTTGCCTGCTTCTATTTATGAGTCGCCCATGAACCCCGTATCGCACGCCCAACTCGACTGGGATGAACAAGGTCGCCCGCACTCTAGGGTGTTCGACGATGTGTATTTTTCCGACAAGTCAGGCCTTGAAGAAACCCGTTATGTGTTCCTCGAACAGAACCGTTTGCAGGCGCGCTTCGCCGCGTTGCCGGTGGGCGGGCGGTTGGTGATTGGCGAGACCGGCTTCGGCACCGGCTTGAATTTTCTGTGTGCCTGGCAACTTTTCGAGCAACACGCGGTGGCCGGCGCGCGGCTGCACTTTGTCAGCGTCGAAAAGTACCCGCTGAGCCACGCCGACCTGCAACGCGCCCTCGCCCTGTGGCCGGAACTGCAACCCTTCAGCGAGCAATTACTGGCGCAGTACATCGCCATTCACCAAGGCTTCCAGCGCCTGGTGCTGGATAACGGCCGCGTGACCCTGACCCTGTTGATTGGCGATGCCCTGGAGCAATTGCCGCAACTGGATGCGCAGATCGATGCATGGTTTCTGGACGGCTTTGCGCCGGCGAAAAACCCTGACATGTGGAGCGCCGAGCTGTTTGCCGAACTGGCGCGGCTGGCGGCACCGGGGTCGACGATCAGCACCTTCACCAGCACCGGCTGGGTGCGCCGTTTGATCAACGCGGCAGGCTTCAAAATGAAGCGCACGCCAGGCATCGGCCACAAGTGGGAGATCCTCCGTGGGGAGTTCCTCGGCTGGCCCGCGCAGGCGCCCGCAGCCGTTGCCGCCAAGCCGTGGTTCGCGCGGCCTGCGCCCATTGAGGGCGAGCGCCACGCGATGGTCATCGGCGGCGGCCTGGCCGGGTGCGCGACTGCCGCCAGCCTGGCCGCGCGGGGTTGGCGTGTCAGCCTGTTGGAGCGCCATGGCGGCTTGGCACAGGAAGCGTCGGGCAACCCACAGGGCGTGCTTTACCTCAAGCTCTCGGCACATGGCACAGCGTTGTCGCAGTTGATACTCAGCGGTTTTGGCCACACCCGGCGCCTGCTTGAGCACTTGCACCGCGGCGTCGATTGGGATGGCTGCGGCGTGCTGCAACTGGCGTTTGATGCCAAGGAAGCGCAGCGCCAGGCGCAACTGGCCGAGGCCTTTGCGCCAGACTTGTTGCACCTGCTGGACCGCGACCAGGCCCGTCAAAAAGCCGGAATCGACCTGCCTCACGGCGGCCTGTTTTTCCCGCAGGGCGGCTGGGTGCATCCCCCGGCGCTGTGCGAATGGCAAGCAGCGCACCCGCTGATTACAGTGCTGCCGCATCACCAAGCACTGGAGCTGCAGCGCGTCGACGAGCAGTGGCAAGCCCGCGCCGGCGAGCGCGTGCTGGCCAGCGCCAGCGTGGTGGTGCTGGCCGGTGCTGCCGAGATCAAGCAGTTCGCGTTCAGCGCCGACTTGCCGCTCAAGCGCATACGCGGGCAAATCACCCGGCTGACGCAAACCCCGGCCAGCGCGGCCTTGGCCACCGTGGTCTGCGCCGAAGGCTACGTTGCACCGGCAAGGCTTGGCGAACACACCTTGGGCGCCAGTTTTGATTTCAACAACCAGGACCTCACGCCGACGGTCGCCGAACATGCCGGCAACCTGCAGTTGCTGCGCGAGATTTCTGCAGACCTGCTGGCGCGGCTGGGCGCCGACGCGTTGCCCGCCGAACAGCTTGAAGGCCGCGCCGCGTTCCGCTGCACCAGCCCGGACTATCTGCCGATCGTCGGGCCGCTGGCTGAACACGCGGCGTTCCAACAAGCTTATGCCGTGCTGAGCAAAGACGCCCGCCAAGTGCCGGAGACGCCCTGCCCATGGCTGCCCGGCGTGTACATCAACAGCGGCCACGGTTCACGCGGGTTGATCACCGCGCCACTGTGCGGCGAATTGTTGGCCGCCTGGTTGACGGATGAGCCACTGCCGGTGCCCTCCAGCGTGGCCGAGGCCTGCCACCCGAACCGGTTTGCTTTGCGTGCATTGGTGCGCGGCAAGGCCTTGAAAGCATGAGCCGTTATCGCTGCAAAATGCTCCGTTGACGCCATCAAGGCGATTGGCCTTATAACTTATCGGTCTAAAACTCCGCGCATAGCACTGGGTCAGTTTCTGGGTACGCGCCCTTTGGGCGTATTGAGTATTGACCCTCCCCAACGGAAAAACCGGTAAGGAATTTATGTGCGGATTAGCTGGAGAATTACGTTTCGATGCCCAACCTGCCGACTTGGCTGCAGTTGAGCGCATCACCCATCACCTGGCCCCGCGTGGCCCCGACGCCTGGGGCTTCCATGCCCAAGGGCCGGTTGCGCTGGGCCATCGGCGCCTGAAAATCATGGACCTGTCGGACGGCTCAGCCCAACCGATGGTCGACGCCCAACTGGGGCTTTCCCTGGCCTTTAACGGTGCCATCTACAACTTCCCGGAATTGCGTGAAGAGCTGGAAGCCTTGGGCTACGCCTTCTATTCCGGTGGCGACACCGAAGTGCTGCTCAAGGGTTACCACGCCTGGGGCGAAGCACTGCTGCCAAAACTTAACGGCATGTTTGCCTTTGCGATTTGGGAGCGCGACGCGCAGCGCTTGTTCATCGCGCGTGACCGCCTCGGCGTAAAGCCTCTGTACCTGTCGCGTACCGGCCAGCGCCTGCGCTTTGCCTCGGCGTTGCCGGCGCTGCTTAAAGGCGGCGACATCAACCCGATCCTTGATCCGGTGGCGCTTAACCACTACCTGAACTTCCACGCCGTGGTGCCTGCACCGCGCACCTTGCTGGCGGGCATCGAAAAACTGCCGCCGGCGAGCTGGCTGCGCATTGATGCGAGCGGCAAGACCGAGCAGAAAACCTGGTGGACGCTGCCCTACGGCCCGCGTGAGGATGAGCGCAATCTTACCCTGGAAGACTGGACCGACCGCGTGCTCGACAGCACCCGCGAAGCCGTGGCCATCCGCCAACGCGCCGCCGTGGATGTCGGCGTGTTGCTCTCCGGCGGTGTCGATTCAAGCATGCTCGTGGGCCTGCTGCGCGAAGTGGGCGTGCAAGACCTGTCGACCTTCTCGATCGGTTTTGAAGACGCCGGTGGTGAGCGCGGCGACGAGTTCCAGTACTCGGACCTGATCGCCAAGCACTACGGCACGCGCCACCACCAACTGCGCATTGCCGAGCGCGAAATCATCGAGCAACTGCCGGCGGCGTTCCGCGCCATGAGCGAGCCGATGGTCAGCCATGACTGCATCGCGTTCTACCTGCTGTCACGCGAAGTGGCCAAGCATTGCAAAGTGGTGCAGAGCGGCCAGGGCGCCGATGAGCTGTTTGCCGGTTACCACTGGTACCCGCAAGTCGACGGCGCCAGCGACCCGTATGCCGCTTACCGCGATGCGTTTTTTGACCGCAGCTACGACGACTACGCCGCCACTGTCGCACCCAAATGGCTGACCGCGAATGACGCCGCCGGTGACTTCGTGCGCGAGCATTTCGCCATGCCGGGCGCGGAGGCCGCCGTGGACAAGGCGCTGCGCCTGGACAGCACAGTGATGCTGGTCGACGACCCGGTCAAGCGCGTCGACAACATGACCATGGCCTGGGGCCTGGAAGCGCGCACGCCGTTTCTGGATTACCGCCTGGTGGAACTGTCGGCACGCGTGCCGGGCAAATTCAAACTGCCCGACGGCGGCAAGCAAGTCTTGAAAGAGGCGGCGCGCCGGGTCATCCCGAGCGAAGTCATCGACCGCAAAAAAGGTTACTTCCCGGTGCCGGGCCTCAAGCACTTGCAGGGCGACACCTTGAACTGGGTGCGTGACCTGCTGCTGGACCCGAGCCAGGATCGCGGCCTGTTCAACCCGGCCATGCTCGACCGCTTGCTGACCGACCCGCAAGGCCAACTGACCCCGTTGCGCGGCTCCAAGCTGTGGCAACTGGCAGCGCTGAACCTGTGGCTCAGCGAACAAGGAATCTGATTGATGAAACCCCATGCAGCGGCTTACAGCCAACGCTTGCTGAAGGGCCAGGCGCCGTCGTACGAGCGCCTGCAAGCCCGATTGGCGGAAGACGGCAGCCCGTTGGGTGCCGAACCGATCGCGGTGCATTGCGGTTGGGGCCGGCTATTGATCGGCCACACCTTTCCAGACCCGTCGAGCCTGGCCGTGGAGTTGCTGAATGAGCAACCGGGCGAACGCGACATCGCGTTGTACGTGGCCGCGCCGCAACAGATCCTCGGCATCGACCCGCAGCAACTGTTTCTCGACCCGTCCGACACCCTGCGTTTATGGTTCACCGATTACCGCCCGGCCACCCGCGTGTTTCGCGGTTTTCGCATACGTCGCGTGCAAACCGAGGCCGATTGGCTGGCGGTGAATCAGTTGTACCAAGGGCGCGGCATGTTGCCCGTCGACCCTGACCGCCTGACGCCACGCCATCAAGGTGGGCCGGTGTATTGGCTGGCCGAGGATGAAGACAGTGGCGCGGTGATCGGCAGTGTGATGGGCCTCAACCATCAAAAGGCCTTTCACGACCCGGAAAACGGCTGCAGCCTGTGGTGCCTGGCAGTCGACCCACAATGCTCGCGCCCCGGAGTGGGCGAAGTGCTGGTGCGCCACTTGGTCGAACACTTCATGAGCCGTGGCTTGAGTTACCTCGACCTGTCGGTGCTGCACGATAACCGTCAGGCCAAGAGCCTCTATGCCAAGCTGGGTTTTCGTGCGCTGACCACCTTTGCGATCAAGCGCAAGAACGGCATCAACCAGCCGCTGTTTCTCGGCCCGGGGCCGCAGGCGGGCTTTAACCCGTATGCGCGAATCATTGTCGAGGAAGCCCATCGGCGCGGCATTGATGTGCAGGTCGACGACGCCGACGCGGGCCTGTTCACCCTCAGCCACGGCGGCCGTCGCGTACGCTGCCGTGAGTCGCTGAGTGACCTGACCAGCGCCATCAGCATGACCCTGTGCCAAGACAAAAGCCTGACCCACAAGGCGCTGAAAGCCGCCGGCTTGAAGCTGCCCGAGCAGCAATTGGCGGGCAGTGCCGATGACAATCTTGAGTTTCTCGACGCGCACCAGTGCATCGTCGTCAAGCCGCTCGACGGTGAGCAAGGCCATGGCGTGGCAGTGGGCTTGCAGACCATCGAAGAGGTGCAGCAAGCGATTGAAGCGGCGCGCCAATTCGACAGCCGCGTGTTACTCGAAAGCTTTCACCAAGGCCTCGACCTGCGCATTCTGGTGATCGGTTTTGAAGTGGTCGCCGCCGCGATTCGACGCCCCGCCGAAGTGACCGGTGACGGTCAGCATTCCATCCGCGCGCTGATCGAAGCGCAGAGCCGTCGTCGCCAGGCAGCGACCGACGGCGAAAGTAAAATACCCCTCGACGGCGAAACCGAGCGCACGCTGAAAGCCGCGGGTTACGACTACGACAGCATCCTACCGCGCGGGCTAACCCTGGCGGTGCGTCGCACCGCCAACCTGCACACCGGCGGCTGCCTGGAAGACGTCACCGCGATTCTGCACCCGACGCTGGTGGACGCCGCCGTGCGTGCCGCCCGCGCACTCGACATTCCGATGGTGGGCCTCGACTTGATGGTGCCCGCCGCCGACCAACCCGAGTACGTGTTTATCGAAGCCAACGAACGCGCCGGCCTGGCCAATCATGAGCCGCAACCGACGGCCGAGAAATTTGTGGATTTGTTATTTCCCCACAGCGGGAAGCCACAAGTCGCAAGTTGCAAGCCACAAGAGTGAAACCTCTGAGACCGCATTTAGCTTGAAGCTTGCCGCTTGAAGCTTACCGCTAAAAGCTTGCACCTAAAGGAAACCTTTATGAGCCGAACCATCCCCGAACCGGATCTCAACTACCTGCAAAAAGTGCTGCTGGAAATGCTCGCCATTCCCAGCCCTACAGGCTTTACCGACACCATCGTGCGTTACGTTGCCGAGCGCCTCGAAGAACTCGGCATACCCTTTGAAATGACGCGGCGCGGGACCATTCGCGCCACCCTCAAGGGCCAGAAAAACAGCCCCGACCGCGCCGTGTCCGCGCACCTGGACACCATCGGCGCCGCCGTGCGTGCGGTCAAAGACAACGGCCGCCTGAGCCTCGCGCCGGTGGGTTGCTGGTCCAGCCGTTTTGCCGAAGGCAGCCGCGTCAGCCTGTTCACCGACAACGGCGTGATCCGCGGCAGTGTATTGCCATTGATGGCCTCCGGGCACGCGTTCAACACCGCCGTGGATGAGATGCCGGTGAGCTGGGACCACGTCGAATTGCGCCTGGACGCGTACTGCGCCACCCGCGCCGACTGCGATTCCCTGGGCATCAGCATTGGCGACTATGTAGCCTTTGACCCGCTGCCCGAGTTCACCGAAAGCGGGCACATCAGTGCCCGTCACCTCGACGATAAAGCCGGTGTCGCCGCGCTGTTGGCGGCGCTCAAGGCGATTATCGACAGCGGTGAACCGCTGCTGATCGACTGCCACCCGCTGTTCACCATTACCGAAGAAACCGGCAGTGGCGCAGCGGCCGCCCTGCCCTGGGATGTCAGCGAATTCGTCGGCATCGATATTGCCCCGGTCGCGCCCGGCCAGCACTCCAGCGAACACGCGGTGAGCGTGGCCATGCAGGATTCCGGCGGGCCGTATGACTATCACCTGTCGCGCCACCTGTTGCGCCTGGCGTCGGACAATGACCTGCCGGTGCGTCGTGACCTGTTCCGGTATTACTTCAGCGATGCGCATTCGGCGGTGACCGCCGGCCACGATATTCGTACCGCATTGCTCGCGTTCGGCTGCGACGCGACCCATGGCTACGAGCGAACGCACATCGACAGCCTGGCCGCGCTGAGCCGCCTGCTGGGTGCGTACATCCTCAGCCCGCCGGTATTCGCCAGCGACGCGCAACCGGCGCAGGGTTCACTGGACCGGTTCAGTCATCAAATCGAGCACGAAACACAGATGGAGAGCGACACGCGCGTGCCATCGGTGGACAGCCTGGTCGGTCAAAAGTCCTGACGCTGGCAACTACGAGCCCGGCGCAGTAGGATCGCCGGGTTCTTACCTCTGAGGCTTGTATGCTGATTCCCTACGACGCACTTGAAGTCGACACGCTGACCCGGCTTATCGAAGATTTCGTCACCCGCGACGGCACCGACAACGGCGATGAAACGCCACTCGAAACCCGCGTATTGCGCGTGCGCCATGCGCTGACCAAGGGCCAGGCGCTGATCGTGTTCGACCCTGACAGCGAGCAATGCCAATTGATGCTCAAGCACGACGTGCCCAAGCATTTGTTCGACTGAGGCAGTTCTAGGAACGGTTTTCGGTTTGGCCTGCTATGGATTGGCGCGCGAGGATTTTTTGATACACCTCGGCGCGGTGGACTTTGACGCCCTTGGGTGCGTCGATGCCGAATTTCACCTGTTTACCGTTCAGTTCGAGGATGTGCACGGCGATGTCATCACCGATGGAAATACTTTCGCCCGGGGAGCGGCTTAGGACCAGCATGGCGGTTGTCCTTGGAGAGTGACAGAGGCCTGACCATGCCCTTTTGGATTGACCACAACAACGGCCTGCGCTGAAAACAGGCAAGGGCTACAACCGACAGTAATTTGCCTGACAGACGCGTGTGTACATTCAGCCAACCCAACCTCGCAAGCCGAATGCGCGCCTGTCCAACTACAAATAACCTATTGTTTTTGCTATTGGAATTCATGCTTATTCAACCGGTTACTATGGGTTGCGCCCTTACGGCGGGTATCAAAATCAAAAGTAGGCGGCCTGAAAACCGACCCAATCCCCCAAGCAGAACTCGGTCAAACTGTGGGAGGGGGCTTGCTCCCCATGGCGGTGGGTCAGTCACCTCATGTATCAACTGTAAAACTGCCATCGGGAGCAAGCCCCCTCCCACAAAAAGCAAAAAAAGCAGATCTGCTGTGTATGCAAAACCCTCTTTTGATCTGCTTCAACCACTCAGGTCGGCTTTCAGGCCGCCGTGCTCTTGCTCTTGATCTTGATCTGAGAAGCGCCCCGTTAAACCACGATGGCCGCACGCAGGCTTGAATCCGTGGGTAACCCGGCAGGACGCCGGGGTAGCCGCGCTGGGCCAAGGATGGCCCATCGCGGCGGCCCACGGATTCAAGCCTGTGTGCGGGCACACCGAGCCTAAGCGAGGTGCCGAGTGGTGGGGCGAGGACCTTTTGGTTACTTTTGGGTCCTTTCAAAAGTGATTCGCTGTAAGAGCGAAACCGATATAAGCCATAAACCCAATACCGGATATACACCCACTAAGCCTTAACCGTCTGCGCCTTGGCTCGCATCTTGTCAGCCATCACCGTCATTTCGTCATACAACAACTGCGGGTTCTTCTGCTTCAATGCCCACGCCATTCGCCCCTGCTCATGCGGCAAAATCATAAACTCGCCCGCTGCCACCCGCTGGTAAATATAGTCAGCGATGTCCGCCGCCGTGATCGGCGAACTTTCAAGCAACTTACCCACCTGCGCCTTCATCGCCGGCGTAGGCCCGCGAAACGAATCAAGCAAATTAGTCTGAAAAAACGACGGGCACACCACATGCACGCCCACTTCCTGCTGCTTGAGTTCCACCAGCAAACTCTCGGACAACGCCACCACGCCCGCCTTGGCCACGTTGTAATTGCTCATCGCCGGGCCCTGCATCAGCGCAGCCATAGAGGCGATGTTGATAATCCGGCCCTTGCTCTTCTCCAACAGCGGCAGAAACGCCTTGCAGCCTTTCACCACGCCCATCAAGTTGATCGCGATCTGCCAGTCCCAATCTTCCAGGGACAATTCGGCGAAAAAGCCACCCGACGCAACCCCCGCATTGTTGACGATCACATCAATGCCCCCCAGCTTCACCTCACACGCTTGGGCAAAGGCGGTGAGCTGGCTGTAGTCGCGCACATCGCAACGCTGGGTAAAGCCGTCGCCACCCGCCTCGCGTACGCGCTTGAGGGTTTCCTGCAAGCCCGCCTCGCTCACGTCCGACAAGGCCAACTGCCAACCCTCGCGGGCCCAGCGCAGCGCGATTTCGCGACCCAGGCCGGACCCGGCGCCGGTGATCATCATGCGATTTTGCATAGGACAGTAGCCTTGTGGTTCACAGTAGAAGTGATCCGCAGTGTAGCGAAGGTTTTTAGCGCACCCACGTACCATCCAATTGATGAATGCCTTGAGCAAACCCAAGGCCGGGTGCGAGGACGGCTTAACGCGTAAGTTCAATATTTCTCAACTAACGTGTGGTAAGTGCCCACCGGTTAAAAGAAATAAACCTGCTCGCGAAATGCTTTAAAAAATCACGGAATCTTTTACCAGGTCGTACAGTCGGAGTTGTTAACGCGCTCGCATTTACAGTGTGCGGTCCCCACGTTAAATAACCGGTCCTTGAAGAAGGCCTATAAGGAAATAAAACATGAGCCTCATTCTAATCATCATCCTCATCCTGCTGCTGGTCGGTGGCCTGCCGGTGTTCCCGCACTCGCGTAACTGGGGTTATGGCCCGTCGGGTATCCTCGGCGTTGTGCTGGTGGTGCTGCTGGTACTGTTGTTGCTCGGCCGGATATAAAACCCGGACAAAAAAAGAGGCCTTAACGGCCTCTTTTTTTTCGTCGGTTAGTTAGTCCGGCTTGCCGTCCACTACACCGGCAGTGTTATCCAACAGGCTCTTGGTGGCCGTCTGCAGGAACGAATCGAGTTTCTGCTTCAACGCCGCTTCGTCCGGCGACTCGGGAATTAACTTACCGGTCGGGTTAGCGCCCAATTCGTAGGACCACAGTTTCGGCGGCATTTCCTTCGGCAATACCAGCACGCGGTCATCTGTGACCAGCGCTACGGTCTGGTCGCTGCCCGACGGCTTGATCACGCCAAAGCCCTTGTCGCCTTCCGGCAGGTTGAGCAGGTCACGGCCCCAGCACTGGTGCAAGGTATCGCCGCCCAAGCGGCCCATAATGGTAGGCACGATGTCGATCTGCGTACCCACGGTGTGGTCACGCTGGCCGAACTTCTCCTGCATGCCCGGTGCAATCATCAGCATCGGCACGTTGAAGCGGCCCAGGTCCATCTCGGTGATCTGCTGCTCGTTACCGAAGCCGTGGTCACCCACAACCACGAACAGGGTCTCTTTGAAGTACGGCTCTTTACGGGCTTTTTCAAAGAACTGGCCCAGCGCCCAGTCGGAGTAACGCATGGCCGTCAAATGCTCGTTGAGGCTGCCACGGTCGGTGACTTTCTCAACCGGCAATGGCGTCGGCAACGCGTACGGCGTGTGGTTGGAGAGGGTTTGCAGGAGTGCGTAGAACGGCTTGCCGCCTTCGCGGGCCTTCAGTTCTTCGAGGCCACGGTTGAACATGTCCTGGTCGGACACGCCCCACGTCGGGTCGGAGAACACCGGGTTAACGAAGTCATTACGCCCGATGAAGTTGGTCATGCCCTGGTTGCTGAAGAAGCCCGACTGGTTGTCCCAGGCGAAGTCGCCGTTGTAGACATACACGTCGTCAAACTTGCGTGCGCTGAGCAACTGCGGCAGGCCCGACAGCTTGTGGCTGCCTTCCGGTGTTTGCATCAGGTATTCGAAGCCCGGCAGGTTCGGGAAGCAGGCCATGGTGGCAAACATACCCTGGTGGGTGTGGGTGCCGTTGGAGAAGAAGCGGTCGAACAGCAAACCTTCCTTGGACAACTTGTCGAAGGCCGGCGTGATGTTGCCGGGGCGGCCCAAAGCGCCTACCGAGTGCCCGGCGAAGCTTTCCATCAGGATCACGACGACGTTCTTGATCGGCAGGGTTTTCTCGGCCGGCGGCGTGTAGTCACGGCGTACGGCGGCGGTGTCGGCATCCACCAGCTTTTCTTGCGGCAGCAACAGCATGTCACGCACGGTCTGGGTGGCCAGCGGTTGCTCCAGGGTGGCTTTCCAGATGTTCGAGCGGTCTTCGGAGAAGCGCGACTTGGCCGCAGCGATCAGCGACAGGGTGCCGTTCAGGCCCAACTGGTTGGCGAAGTTCGAGTCGGTGGTGTAAACATCACCCCAACGCAGCGGCGGGCCTTGGCGCAAGGTGCCACGAATGGCGACCACGGCGACCAACAGGCAAACCACGAACACCGCGATGCGGGTGTACCACGGCGCCACTTGGCGCGTGCCGATGGTGCCGCCGCTGAAAGGCCCGCGCGGGCGCGTCGCACGGTCGGCGCCCTTGAAGGCGATGCTCAGAATCAGCGTGCCCACGGCCCAGGCCAGCAGGTAGCGCACCACCGGGAAACCGTACCAGAGCATGCTCATCACGGTTTTCGGGTCTTCTTTCACATACTGGAAGACCAGGCCGTTGAGGCGCTGGTGGAACTCACGATAGAAGTCCATCTCCATCAGGCCCAGGAACAGCGCAATGCTCGACGCGACGGTCAGCCAAAAGCGGAAGAACCCGCGCGCCGCCATGGCCCGAACGCTGAACAACGCCAGCAGCAGCGGGACCAGCAGGTACGTCACCAGGCGAATGTCCAGGCGCAGGCCGTTGCCGAAGGCTTCCAGGAAGGTCGAGGCCGGCGTGTCGAGGATCATCTCGCGGTTGTAGGCCAGCAGCGCCAGGCGCAGCAGGGAGAACATCACCATCATGACCAGTGCGCAGAGCAGCGTGTACGCCAGATGGGATTTGACGGTCGGTTGCAGCAGGCGATTAGAAGCTCGCTGCTGACTCAGGGCGTCCGGGTTTGCCATGTCGTTTCAGGACCCATTGGAAGTTTAAGTTGCGAAATAATGCAGTTGCGTCCGACCCTCGCCCAGGCTGGCTGGGGTAGGCGGTTAACGCGGTGGCGCAAATGGTGCCCGATCAACGGCATCAACGCTATTAATTACTCAACGTGCGCCGCTGACCCACCTTTAGTGGCGTGGGAAACAAGGCGTGAGGGGGAGCCATAAAGCCGGGGAATTGTCTTGGATAAGATGTGAAAATTGTGTGCAGCGAATATTTCGAAACACAAATCTCCTGAGCGCACACAAAGCAAATGTGGGAGGGGGCTTGCTCCCGATGGCGGTGTCTTAGTCATTAAACAAGTGACTGTTACACCGCTATCGGGAGCAAGCCCCCTCACCCATGGAGCGAGCGATCAGATCCGCACGTTACCGCGCGGCCCGGCGATCGCCCAGATGATCAGGCCCAGCACCGGCAGCAACAGGATCAGCAGAATCCACAGCACCTTGGCACCGGTGCTTGCGCCGCTTTTGAACACATTGATGATCGCCCAGATATCCAGCGCGAGGATGATCAGGCCAATCAGACCATTAAACGTTGAACCCATGGTGTCGCTCCTAAGTGAGGTCATGCAACTTGTAGGATAGCCAGCCCTGGCTGGGGTTCCGTTTTATTTCAGACGTGTAGGGCGATGCGCAGCGCTTCAAGGGAAGGTCCAGCCTTGATGCCCACCTCGGCACACAATTCCAGCACTCGCGGCAGGTCATTACCGTAGACCAACACGGCCTGTATTTCGTCATCGAGCAACTGGCTGAAATTCAGCAGTACGTACCCGCCGTCTTCCGGGCTGAGGGCACTCATCTGGATCTGGATACGGTTGAGCGCGGTGAGGTCTTCGGTTTTGGCCAACTGCTTGGGCTTGAGGTTGAACGCCACGCCCGCGCCGAACGACGCGACGATCTGCGCAAACAAATCGCCATAGGTGTCGGCCTGAAACAACACGGTATCCGGCAAGCTGCCCACCACCACCCACTCACCCAGCGTGATCGGGAAGGACTCGTCGTAGTTGATGTCCGGGTTCGCTGCCAGAAACGTCGCAGGGTCCGCGTAGGCCTGGGCCGCTTCTTCGGCGATGCGCGCCACCTCGTCTGCGCTCATCACGCCGGCGCTGATTTTGCTGATGAGTTCGACGAGTGCGGCTTTCATGGGCAGATCCTGTGGTGGGCTGGTTTTAAAGGGCGCGTAGCCTACACCAGTTTCTGCAAGTGCGCCGCCGTATCCATGGCCCCCATGGTCTGCGCCGCCGCCAGTGCGGTAGCACCCTGCGCGTCGGTGGCCTTGGGGTTGGCGCCCTGACCGAGCAAGTACTCAAGCATTTCGACACGGTTGAACATCGCCGCCATCATCAAGGCTGTACGGCCGTCCGAGGAGGCTGCGTCTACTGGCGCGCCGCCTTCGATCAGCGCCTTGACCACCGGCAGGTTGCCTTTGAACGCCGCACCGGCCATCGGCAATTGGTTCTTGTCATTGGCGATCAGCGGATCGGCCTTGGATTCCAGCAGCACTTTCACCGCGTCGACGTGGCCGTGGTAGGCCGACAGCATCAACAACGTGTCGCCGTTGTGATTACGCAGGTTAGGCGGCAAGCCTTTGGCCAGCAACGCGGCGAGCATGGCGGCGTCGCCTTTGCGCGCCACATCGAAGACCTGCTCGGCAAATTCTGCGGCTTCGTCTGCGGTCATTTGTTTAGGCTGGTCTGGCATGTGGAGGCTCCTTGGCGGGTGCTGCTTTAAGTACTGGATAAGGCGCCCAGTGTCGCGACGGAGTTCCCTGCTGTCATGACTTTTTTGCCAAAAGTGAGCATAGCCACAATCAATAGCGAAACTGCCCGCCCTGGATCTGCGCCAACAGTTCGCCGGTCACCGGTACGTAGCAGTCAGAGCCCGGCAGCCACGCATAGACCGGGTCGGTGCCGGCCTTGTGCGGGTCGAACGCTTCCTCCTTGAGCCGTACCTTCTGGTATTTGAACGTGCCGGTGGTGTCCATTTTCACCTTGATCCGCAGGAACAACGGCACGGCGTAGTGCGGTAACCGGCCGTGAGCGAACTGCAGCAGTTCACGCATATCCAGGCACGCCAGGGATTCACTCGGGGTGATGGCGACCATGCCCGCGCGGCCATTGGTGTTGTCGATCTCGACGCCGTAAGCCACCACTTCGGCGATCTGCGGGTGCTGCAGCAAGACGTTCTCGACTTCAGTGGTGGAGACGTTTTCGCCCTTCCAGCGGTAGGTATCGCCGAGGCGATCAACAAATTGCGCGTGGCCAAAGCCGATACTGCGCAACAGGTCGCCAGTATTGAAATAACGATCACCCTTCTCGAACACGTCCGTGAGCACTACCTTGCGGTTCTTTTCCGGCTCGGTGTAGCCGTCAAACGGCGATTTTTCGTCAATTCTGGCCAACAGCAGCCCCTGCCCGCCCGTTTGCACCTTGCGCATAAAACCATCGCTGCCACGTGTGGGCTCGCCGCCTTCGTGGGAGTAGTCCACCAGCGCCCACTGCTGCAGGCAAAAGCCGATGGTGTTGTCGAAGTTCAGCACGTTGGTAAAGCCGATATTGCCGTCGCTGGCGGCATACAGTTCGCACACATGCTCAACCCCGTAGCGCTGTTTGAACTGCGCCCACACACCGGGGCGCAGGCCATTGCCGACCATCTTGGTCACACGGTTATCACGATCCAGCGCGCCGGCTGGCTGATCGAGCAGGTAGCGGCACAATTCACCGACGTAGCCCAAGGTGGTCGCGTTGAATTTTCGCGCATCCTCCCAGAACTGGCTGGCGCTGAATTTTCGCCGAATAGCGAAGCCTGACGCCCCGACAATCGCCGAGCCCCAGCACACACACAACCCGGTGGCGTGGTACAGCGGCAAGGTGCAATACAGCACGTCTTGCTGGCCCATGTTCAAGGCAATGCTGGCGAAGCTGACCGCAGTTTTGTTCCAGCGGCCATGCTTCATGATGCCGGCCTTGGGCAAGCCCGTGGTGCCGGACGTGTAGATATAGAAGCACGCGTCGTTGAAAAAGACTTGCCCAGTGCTGGCGGGGTTTTCCACCGAGCTGTCGGCACTCGCGGCCATCAGGTCGATATAACCCTCGGGCAGCGTGCCGGTCTGTTGATCGGCGACACACCACGTTCTGTCCGCCGTGATCGCCACTTGGTCGCGCATTGCCGCGTGAGCGTCTACCAATTCTGCACCCACCACCATCGCCACCGGGTTCACCAGGTTCACGCTGTGCACCAGCGCCGCCTGGGTTTGCGAGGTGTTGAGCATGGCGCAGATACCGCCCAACTTGGCCACGGCCAGCACGCTCAGCAGCAGCTCGGGTCGGTTTTCGATAAACAGCGCGACCACATCCCCCTTGCCGATGCCTTGGCCGTGCAGGTAATCGGCGATGCGGTTGGCGCGCTGGTTGGCTTGGCGGTAGCTGAGCACGCTGTCGCCGTACAAGATCGCCGCCCCCTCGGGGTTGCGCAACGCCGCTTGTTCAAACTGCCAACCGAGGCCGCAGGGCTGCCGTGGATCGGTGACATTGGCCGCGCGCATGCCGCGCACCACCCGCGGCAGCGCCCGAACAATCGCCGGCACCTTACGCAGCATCTTGCCCCAGGTGATCATGTCGTCTTGCTGATGACTCATGGCGGAACGTCCTTTTTCTTATTCTTTATCTGATCCAGAACAACCGCAGCCCTGACGCCAAGGCGGCGCGAATGCCTTGCTGGAAAATACGCCTGCCGTTCTTCGGCTGTACACGCAGGATTTGAAAAGTTTTGTATCCCGGACCCGCACGCTGTGCCCAGGGAATTTTGCGGCGTGTGAGCAGTCTTTATCAGTAAGCGAACCCTGAAATGGCCAGGTTAGATAGCGCAAAATGCAGGACGCACGATGGCCTTTCATGCAAATTGCACGAAAGTGAAATTCCTGAATATTTTTAAGTTATTGATTTATAACGATTTTTTAGAACACCCAATACTGGCACAATCACTGCACCTATCACTCCATGCTTGCCAACTTGAGCCAACGGAGCTGATAGACATGAGCCTGATCCAAGATAAATTCGCTTCTGTATTTTCCCAATACGATGTCACCACTCAGCCACGCCCCGACGGCGGTATCCTGCTGACCCTGCGCAATAGCGAAGGCAAGCAGGTCAAGCGCTCGATTTCGTATCAACAGCTGCACACTGCCGATCAACTGACGTGGGTAATCAGCGCGATTCGTCGCGACCTGGCCGAACAAGCCAGTGACCTGCCGCAGATTTCGATGCTGCAAAGCCAGAACCGCTTTGCCCTGCCGACTTACCATTCGGCCTGAGTGCTGGATGTAAAAAGCTGCCAGACATAAAAAGGGCCGCGACGCCGTTAAGCGTCGCGGCCCTTTTTTATGCGTTCAGCAAATGCCTTGGCGGGCCGCTTCATTCATCGCCTGTACACGGTTGGTAACGTCCAACTTGCCGTAGATATTACGCAGATGGAATTTCACCGTGGCCTCGGAAATGGCGCGAATCTGGCTGATTTCCCAGACTGTCTTGCCCTCTGAGGCCCAGCGCAGCACTTCCAGTTCCGTTGGTGTAAGGCGTTTGCCGCGTAAACTCAGGCGCCTTCTAGCCGCCATGGGCACCGCAGCCTGCGTACAGCACAAGTCCTCTGGGCCACTCATTAATCTCTCTCCTTTTTATTAACATATCCCTACCACCCTTCGGATTCTTCCCATTGACAGGCGATATAAACATCGGGATTCGAGAGAGTTACATAACCCCGGAGATGAAAGCATAAGGCGCAGAATAAACAGCTGCGCCTTACAGAGAATTGGGTTTATTCCCACAGCAATTTCCAACGTGCTGCGGTTAAACAGTCAGATATGAATGCTTAATCGTCCAGCCCTGGAAACCCGGCAGCGCTGTCGTCGCCGGTGAACGCTGGCTCACAGCCCTCGGCGGTGTTGAACAGACGCATTACCACCATATGCGGGTTCTCACCCATATCGAACCAATGCGGCATGCCCGCAGGAATCACCAACAGGTCATTTTTCTCACACCGTACGGCGTACACGTACTCACCCACGTGCAACGAGAACAGGCCTTGGCCGGCGATGAAAAACTGCACGTTGTCTTCGCTGTAGCGGCACGCCTTGAGCAACCTGGCGCGCAATTCAGCGTTTTGCGAAGGGTCGCCCGTCAGCCTGAGTACCTGCGCGCCAGCGTAGCCGAGGGCGTCGATTTGCGGTTGGTAGGCCGCGATCATTTCAGCGTCGCTGGCGCCCTGCTCGATCGGGCTGGGCTGCCAGCGCTCAAACCGCACGCCGAGTTCGGCCAGGGTGGCGGCGATGTCGCCGAAGTGGGTCAAGACCTTGTTTGGGGTAGCGGGTGTGGCGACGTGGTAAACAGCGACATAACTCATTGCACGGTTCCTTGGTTCGGCGCTCGCAATCGAAGGCCAATAATAACGGCGGCTGCCAGCGCCGCAATGCTCGCAATGCTGAAGGTCAGCGTCGGGCCCAGCAGGTTCCAGCTATAACCCGAATACAAGGCGCCCAACGCGCCACCCGTACCGGACAGGGCGGCATATAACGCCTGGCCCTGGCCTTGCTGACGCGCGCCGAAACTGCGCTGCACAAAGGCAACCGCCGCTGCGTGAAAGCTGCCAAAAGTGGCAGCGTGCATGAGTTGCGACAGCAGCAGCACCCAGAAAACCTCGGCAAATGAACCCAGCAGCAGCCAGCGTACCGCCGCCAACAAGAAGCTTGTCAGCAACACCTGGCGCACTGAAAAGCGCGCAAGGATGCGGCTCATCGCCAGGAACATCAGCACTTCCGCCACCACGCCCAACGCCCAGAGCATGCCGATGACGCCACGGCTGTAGCCCAAATGTTCGAGGTGCAGCGTGAGGAACGTGTAATACGGGCCATGACTCAGTTGCATCAGCGCCACGCAGGCATAAAACGCCAGAACCCCGGGGCTGCGCAGTTGCTTGAGGAAACCCTCGCCCGCCAGGCGATTGCCGTGGGTGGCGGGCTGCGCATTCGGCACCCACAGGCTCGCACCAATAATACCGGCCATGATCACCACCACCACCACCGGGTAAATGTCCAGGCTCAACCCGTCGAACACACGCCCCATGATCACTACGGTGAGGATAAAGCCGATGGAACCCCATAGCCGGAGCTGGCTGTAACGTGCGGTGTTTTTTTGCAGATGGGCCAGCGTGATCACTTCAAACTGCGGCAATACGGCGTGCCAGAAGAACGCATGCAGCGCCATCACCAAGGCCAGCCAGGCGTAGGTTTTGCTGACGAATATCAGCGAAAAGCTGGCCAGGGTGCAGACTGCGCCAAACCGTACGATGGCCAGGCGCCGGCCGGTGTAGTCGCCGAGCCAGCCCCACAGGTTCGGTGCCACGCAACGCATCAACATGGGAATGGCCAACAGCTCGCCGATGCGTGCGCTGGAGAAGCCGAGGTGGTTGAAGTACAGCGCCAGGAATGGCGCGGTCGCCCCCAGCAGGGCGAAGTAGAACAGGTAGAAGCTGGAGAGGCGCCAGTATGGGAGCGCTGGGTTCATGTTGCAGGGGGCCGCTGCGCGGCCCAACGCGAGCAAGCCCGCTCGCCACAACAAGCCCGCTCGCCACAGCAAGCGCGCTCGTCACTGGGAGCTTGCTTGCCGCATGCGGTCACAGTTGGCCCAGCACCGGGGTGGTTACGCGCACATCGGCATTTTGCCCACGGTTGCGCAGCAGGTGGTCCATCAGCACGATGGCCATCATCGCCTCGGCAATCGGTGTGGCGCGGATGCCCACGCACGGGTCGTGACGGCCCTTGGTGATCACCTCGGCCGGGTTGCCGTGTACGTCGATCGAACGGCCCGGGGTGGTGATGCTCGACGTAGCTTTCAGCGCCAGGTGCGCAACAATCGGCTGGCCGGAAGAAATGCCGCCAAGGATGCCGCCCGCGTTGTTGCTGAGAAAACCCTGCGGCGTCAGCTCATCGCGGTGTTCGGTGCCGCGCTGCGAAACACAGGCGAAACCGGCGCCGATTTCCACGCCTTTCACCGCGTTGATGCTCATCAGGGCATGCGCGAGTTCGGCGTCGAGGCGGTCGAAGATCGGCTCGCCCAGGCCCGGTTTGACGCCCTCGGCGACCACCGTGATCTTGGCGCCTACGGAGTCCTGATCGCGGCGCAACTGGTCCATGTAGGCTTCCAGCTCCGGCACTTTGTCGGGGTCAGGGCTAAAAAACGCATTGTCGTCGACGCTGTCCCACGTTTTGAACGGGATTTCGATCGGGCCGAGTTGGCTCATATAGCCACGAACAACGATGCCCTGGGTCGCCAGGTATTTCTTGGCAATAGCACCGGCGGCCACGCGCATTGCGGTTTCGCGCGCCGAGCTACGGCCCCCGCCACGGTAATCGCGCTCGCCGTATTTGTGATGGTAGGTGTAATCGGCGTGGGCCGGGCGGAACAGATCCTTGATCGCCGAGTAGTCCTTGGACTTCTGGTCGGTATTGCGAATCAGCAGGCCGATGGCGCAACCGGTGGTGCGGCCCTCGAACACCCCGGAGACTATCTCGACTTCGTCGGGCTCCTGGCGCTGCGTGGTGTGGCGGCTGGTGCCGGGCTTGCGGCGGTCAAGGTCACGCTGCAGGTCTTCCAGGGACAGCTCAAGGCCTGGCGGGCAGCCGTCGACAATGGCGACCAACGCCGCGCCATGGCTTTCGCCGGCGGTGGTGACTGTGAACAGCTTGCCGAAGGTATTGCCGGACATGCAGGGCGCTCCGTGAAATCAGTTGAATCAAGTCAACCGTAATAACTTAAGGCGGGCAGTATACGCAGGCTAACCGACTAGTTCATCCTCGAAACCTTACCGGTAGACGTTGGTCCAACCGGCACCTCCCCAATGATGGCGCGATGATGCTGCGAGTTATACTGTTGACCCTCACTCTGTTTTCCAGCCTTGGCTTCGCCGCCTCCCCCGTCGTGCTGCAACGGCCGATCAGCCTCGACACCGGCAGCGGCGAGCTGTTTGGCTCGCTGTTATTGCCCAAATCCGACGCGCCAGTGCCCGTGGTGTTGATCATTGCCGGCTCCGGCCCTACCGACCGTAACGGCAACAGTGCCGACGGCGCGCGCAACGACAGCCTCAAGCGCCTGGCCTGGCTACTGGCGCGGCATAACATCGCCAGCGTGCGTTATGACAAGCGCGGCGTGGCCGCCAGCCTCGCCGCCACCCCCGACGAACGCAACCTGACCCTGGACGCCTACGTGGCCGACGCGGTGGCCTGGGGCAAGCAGCTCAAAACCGACAAACGCCTGGGCCCGCTGATCGTGCTGGGCCACAGCGAAGGCGCGCTGGTCGCCGCCCTTGCCGCGCCGCAACTTGATCCCGCAGGTGTTATTTCCCTGTCCGGCAGTGCGCGCCCGGTAGACCAGGTGATCCGCCAGCAGCTGGCCGACCATCTGCCCCCTGCCCTGTTGCTGCGCAGCAATGAAATACTCGACCACCTCAAGGCCGGCCAGGTGGATGCCGATGTGCCGCGCCCGCTGGAAGGTATTTTCCGACCGAGCGTGCAGCCCTATCTGATCAGCCTGTTTCGCGCCGATCCGTCGGCGGCCTTCGCCAAACTGAACATGCCCGCCCTGATCATCCAGGGCACGCATGATATTCAAGTGGGCGTCGCAGATGCCCGGCAGCTGAAAAACGCGAAGCCCGACGCAGAGCTGACGGTGATCGAAGGCATGAACCATGTCATGCGCATCGTGCCCAAGGACGTGAAGGAGCAGCTGGAGTCCTACAACGACCCGAAACTCCCGCTCGCCGCCGAGCTGGGCGAGCGCATCGTGCGTTTTATCCAAGGGCTTCAACCGCGTTAAACGACTAGCTGCCTCCAGTCCTGGAAAAAGCGGCCGATAAGCCCAGGGTCGACAGTAAAAAGACTGCCGACCCGCAGGGCTTGGACAGGATCGCAGCGCATGACAACCACACAAGCAACACCCGAACAGAGTGCCGACACCCCGGCCGAAAACGCCGAAGCCGTTGAGGCCCCAGCCCTGCCATGGGCGGACGTGCACGCTGAACACTTCAAGATGCTGCGCCTGGCACCACTGGCCACGGACCGCGCCACCGGCGTGCGACCGTTGCGGTTTGTGCAATTCGGTTATGCCGAACGGCACGATAAACACCACAGCCTTTTGCGCATGATCATCCAGTTGCCGGGCCAGCGCGTGCGCCGCGAGCAGAACCAACTGGACATCTGGGTCGATCACGATAAACACCGCGTGCACTTCGGTCCGGGTACCAGCCTGGAAATCGAACCGGCCAACCGTGGAATCGGCCGCTTCCTGGTGGCCCAAGCCGCCGCGTGGGCAAAAAAGAAGTGGTCGGACTACCGCGTTGACGGCGTGGACTTATCCAACAAGGACGCGCTGAACGAAGCGACCCGCCTGCGTCGCGACCACTTCCTGCGTGTCCACGGCTTTGATGTGGCCTACGCCGATGTGCAGCACCTTAAGGGTAAAGTGCAGCCAGGCAGAGTCGGCGATGTGCTCGACAGTTGGAACACCGAGAAGGTGCAGTTCGTCGAGATTCTGGAAGCTGCGCAGATGCTGCAACAGGCCGAGCAGAACCTGGCGGAGCACGAAGTGAAGCTGCGCAAGGAAGAGGAAAAAGTCACCAAATTCAAGCGCGAGGACACCGGCCTGCGCTTTACCATTACCTGTTTGGTCGCGTTTACCGTGTTTCAGGCGGGCTTGTTGATCTGGATTGCGACGCATCGGTAAGCGGCGATTGACCTTGGATCAAACGGGCTTTTGTGGGAGCGGGCTTGCTCGCGATTGCAGTGTGTCAGTTGAAAAATATCTACCTGACACACCGCTATCGCGAGCAAGCCCGCTCCCACATTTGATCCCGCAAGCGCCGGTTAGACCCGAGCGGCAAACACCGCTTGATGCTCGCGGCATTGCTCGGCCGTCAGCATAAACACCCCGTGCCCGCCACGCTGCAACTCCAGCCAGGCAAAATCCACCTCCGGGTACAACGCCTCAACATGCACCTGGCTGTTGCCCACCTCAACAATCAACAAGCCTTTCTCGGTCAAATGCGCCGCGGCCTCGGCCAGCATGCGCCGCACCAGGTTCAAACCGTCATCGCCGCAGGCCAGGCCCAACTCCGGCTCGTGCTGATACTCATCCGGCATATCGGCGAAGTCTTCGGCATCCACATACGGCGGGTTCGACACGATCAAGTCAAAGCGCTGCCCCGGCAGGCCATCAAAACCATCGCCCTGCACCGTGTAGACGCGCTCGTCGACACCATGGCGCTCGATGTTCTGATTAGCCACTTCCAGCGCCTCGTAGGACAAGTCGCCCAGCACTACCTCAGCATTCTGGAACTCATAAGCACACGCAATGCCGATGCAACCAGACCCCGTGCACAGGTCGAGGATGCGCGCTGGCGGCTGGGCCAGCCACGGTTGAAAACGCTGTTCGATCAGTTCGCCAATCGGTGAGCGCGGGATCAACACGCGTTCATCGACAATAAACGACATGCCGCAGAACCAGGCTTCCTTCAACAGGTAAGCGGTGGGCACACGGTCGTGGATACGGCGATGCAACAGGCGCTGCACGTGGGAGATCTCTTCTTCTTCCAGGTTGCAATCCAGATAGCTGTCGGCGATTTCCCACGGCAGGTGCAAGGCACCGAGCACCAATTGCCGGGCTTCGTCCCAGGCATTGTCGGTGCCATGCCCGAAAAACAGGTCTTCCCCATGGAAACGGCTGACAGCCCAACGGATGTGGTCGCGCAACGTGCGCAGGCGGGATGTGATCACGGGGCAAGCTCCTGGAAAAAACGACTGGCGATTCTAACAGCCTTCGTCTGCACCGACGACGTACGAAAGCCCTTCACCGACCGTCGGATTTCATCCAATTTGCTATCGCCGGGGTAAACATGCGGCCTACTTGACAGGGCTACACGCCAACAACGGCGTACCTTACGATGGTAGCGATTCACAGAACCGCTCAGCCAGTGGACAATGTCACAAAAGCCCCACTCACAGGAGCCCCAGAATGTCTGTTCCAAAGACGATGTTTCAACTCAGCGGTCGCGGTTACGCAGCAGCCAACCTGAACCACGCGACCCTCCTGATCATCGACGCCCAGAAGGAATACCTCAACGGCCCACTCGCCCTTTGCGGCATGGACGCGGCGGTTGGCAACATCAAGCAACTGGTGGCCGCAGCGCGCAGCGCCGGGCGCCCGATTGTGCATGTGCGCCATTTGGGCACCGTCGGTGGTCTGTTCGACCCGCAGGGCGAGCGCGGCGAATTCATTGCAGGCCTTGAGCCGCTCGGCGACGAAACCATCATCGGCAAGCTGCTGCCCAGTGCCTTTCACGGCACCGGCCTGGAAAAACACCTGCAAGACCTCGGCTCGCTCGACCTGATCGTCTGTGGATTCATGAGCCACTCCAGCGTCAGCACCACGGTGCGCGCGGCCAAGAACCTGGGCTTTCGCTGCACCTTGGTCGAAGACGCCTGTGCCACTCGCGACTTGCCCTGCAAAGACGGCGTGCTGAGTGCCGAGCACGTGCAACAGACCGAAATGGCCATAATGGCCGACAACTTCGCGACCCTCGCGTCGACCAAAGACCTTATCTGACCTGATCGCACTACCGATGAGCGGCGCGGCGTGTTTATTGTCCCGCTCATCCGCAAGGCCCGCTCATTTGGCGCATTTACCTCGGGCACTGGAACAACCTGTGTATCTTCCGGTCGAAGGGCCGATACCCTGGAGGAAAGGTCGGAATGAAGATATCCGATGGTGGATTTGATGCTCGTCGCTTGCGCCCCAAGGGCCCGAGCAACTGGCGTCTGCGCCTGGTGGCCGGCTTTGCCGCGCTGCTGGCAATGGTAGGTTTGCTGCTGGCGGGTGCTGGTGGCGCCGGTTTGGTGGGTCATTCACCGGCACTTGGCGAGTTGAATGCAAGCCCCGGCGGCTCGGCTCTGCTGTTGGTCATGGGCCTGCTGGTGGTGTGGCTGGGCGTGTGGTTGTGGCGTCGCAGCCGTCGGCGGATGCGCCAACCGTTGTCGCTGAACATCGCTTCGCACTTGATGAAAAAGCACGACTGATGGCGCTTGGATAGCGTTTCCTGCGCCCTGGCCGCCGCGATTAGGTAAACTGCCCGCCCTTCGCGGAGGCTGACATGCAAGACGACGATTTTTCCCTGTTCAAAAACGAGCTGCGCGGCGTCAAGCCGATCAAGCACGACCGTGCCGACACCGGCAAACCCAAAGCTGACCGGGCGCAGATCGCCAAGCTGCGCCAAGCCGCGACGTTGCGCACCGACGCCACCACCGTGGATGGTTTGTCGGACCAGTTCGTGATCGACGTCGGCCCCGAAGACGAGTTGATGTGGGCGCGTGACGGCGTGCAGGAAAGCCAGATGCGCAAGCTCAAGGTCGGGCAGATCCCCTTCGAAGGCAGCCTCGACCTGCACGGCATGAACGTCGAAAAAGCCCGCGAAACCCTCTGGGCGTTTCTTGCCGAAGCGACTAAATTCGAAATCCGCTGCGTACGCGTCACCCACGGTAAAGCCGTGCGGCTGGACGGCAAGCGGCCGATGATCAAGAGCCACGTCAACACCTGGCTGCGCCAGCATTCCCAAGTACTCGGCTTCACCTCGTGCCAGCCGCGCCACGGTGGCGCGGGTGCGGTGTATGTGATGCTCAAGCGCACCATGCTGGAAGGCCGCGACGAGTAACAACTGCCATCGTCAGGCTTGCAGCGATGTGCCCGCCACCGTAACCTTGCGCTTTGCGAAAATCCCACAGGTAGTTTCATGTCCCTGGAACAGAATTACACCGCGATCCTCGGCCAACTCGGCGAGGACGTTTCCCGCGAGGGCCTGCTCGACACGCCAAAACGTGCCGCCAAGGCCATGCAATACCTTTGCCGCGGCTATGCACAGACGCTTGAAGAGGTCACCAACGGTGCCTTGTTCAGCTCTGACAACAGCGAAATGGTGCTGGTCAAGGACATCGAGTTGTACTCGTTGTGCGAACACCACCTGCTGCCGTTTATCGGCAAGGCTCACGTCGCGTATATCCCGAGCGGCAAAGTGCTGGGCCTATCGAAGGTCGCGCGCATTGTCGACATGTATGCGCGCCGTCTGCAGATCCAGGAAAACCTCAGCCGCCAGATTGCCGACGCAGTGATGCAAGTCACCGGCGCGCTGGGCGTGGCCGTGGTGATTGAAGCCAAGCACATGTGCATGATGATGCGCGGTGTGGAAAAACAGAATTCGTCGATGATCACCTCGGTGATGCTCGGTGAGTTCCGCGAAAACGCGGCCACCCGCAGCGAATTCCTCAGCCTGATCAAGTAACCGGCTGGGTACAAAAAGACCGGCGTTCATCGCCGGTTTTTTTTCGCCTTCCGAAATCAGGTAAGCTGCGCCCCATTCTGTATCGGGCAAGAGGTTTCAGCCATGTTCGTCAAAGCACTTCGAGTAGGCCTCGGCCACGTCATCATCGCGGGCGACGCCCTTACCCGCCCACGCAAAAAGCAGCGCAGCGCTGAACAACAGGCGCAGGTCAACGCCGCCGCCGAGCACCTGACCCTGTATCAGTTTCACGCCTGCCCGTTCTGCGTGAAGACCCGCCGCACACTGCACCGTCTGAATGTGCCGGTGGCGTTGAAGGATGCGAAGAACAACGCGCACGACCGCCAGACCCTGCTGGAGCAAGGTGGCAAGATCAAAGTGCCGTGCCTGCGTATCGAAGAGAACGGCCAGACCACCTGGATGTACGATTCCAAAGTGATCATTGATTACCTGGACAAGCGCTTCGCGGCGATTTGACCGAACCCTGCAGGGCCAACGCGGGAGGGAGCGCGCTCCCTTCCCGCCACTGACCGGGTAATCAGTCCAGCATCGCCACATGCTTGGGGTGGCTGGCCACGCGCGTCAACCACGCCTGCACGGCCGGGTAAGGCGTCAGGTCAAAACCACCCTCGTGGGCCACGTGGGTGTAGGCATACAGCGCGATATCGGCAATCGAATATTGCTCGCCCACCAGGTAAGGCGTGGCTTGCAATTGGCGCTCCATGACCTTCAAGGCCTTGTGCCCGCGCTTGTGGGTGGTGGTGTATTCCTCAAGGCGGTCTTGCGGCATGTTCAGGTAGAACTGGATAAACCGCGCCACTGCAATGTAGGGCTCATGGCTGTATTGCTCGAAAAACTGCCACTGCAATACCTGAGTGCGCAAGCGCGGCTCGGTCGGCAAGAACTCGCTGCCATCGGCGAGGAAGTTGAGGATCGCATTCGACTCCCACAGGCAGGTACCGTCTTCCAACTCCAACACGGGGATTTTGCCGTTGGGGTTCTTGGCCAAAAATTCGGGGGTCTCGGTGCCACCCTTGAGGATGTCGACATCGATCCATTGATACGCGATGCCCAACAGGTTGAGCATCAACTTGACCTTGTAGCAGTTGCCCGACTTGTAATCGCCGTAAACCTTGTACATGGGGCTCCCCTTATGCCGCTTGCGCGTGCTGTGCTTGACGGACCACTGCGGCCAGGCGCTTGAGACCTTCGTCCAACCGGGACGGGTCGATGTGGCTGAAATTCAGCCGGAACGAGCCAAGGTGCTGGTCGGGCTCGGAAAAGAACGGTTCACCGGGCATGAACGCGACGTTCTGATCGAATGCTTGCGCCAACAAGGTGCGGGTGTCGAGCGGTTGTTTCAAGGTCAGCCAGAAGAATAATCCGCCCTGCGGCGTTTGCCAGTCGGCCAAGTCACCGAAATGGCGCTGCAGGGCAGCCTGGAATGCATCGCGACGTTCGCGGTAAAAGCTGCGCAGTTGCGCCAGGTGTTGCTGGTATTTTTCGCTGCCGACCCACTGCATCGCTTGCCATTGGCCGACGCGGTTCGTGTGCAGGTCGGCAGACTGCTTGAGCTTGAGCAGGTGCGGGAACAGGTCCGGGCTGGCGATCAGGTAACCGACGCGCAGCCCGGGCAGCAAGGTTTTGGAGACGGTGCCGGTGTAGATCCAACTGGCCTTTTGCAGACGCCCGGCGATGGGCTGCGCGCTGGCGCCGTCGAAGGTCAGCTCGCGGTAAGGTTCATCCTCGATCAAGGTTACGCCGAACTCATCCAGCAAGGCGGCGACGGCTGCGCGCTTGGCCTCGCTGTAGCGCACGGCCGATGGGTTCTGGAAGGTCGGGATCAGGTAGATGAATGCCGGTTGATGGCGTTCGAGGCTGGCGCGCAAGGCCGCAAGGTTGGGGCCGTCGGCTTCCAGTTGCACGGTCAGGCAGTCGGCGCCGAACAGTTGGAATATCTGCAACGCGGCCAGGTAGGTCGGGCCTTCGAGCAGGATCTGCGTGCCTTTGTCGATATACAGTTTGGCCGCCAGGTCGAGGGTTTGCTGGGAACCGCTGACCACCAGCACCTGGCTGGCCTGGCACGGCACGCCAATGGCGCGCGCCTGCGCGGCGAGCAGTTCACGCAACTGCGGCTCGCCTTCGCTCATGCCGTATTGGCCCATGTTCAGCGGCATGTCGTCCCAGCTCAGCGCGGGCAGCATGGCTTCGGCGGGCAGGCCGCCGGCGAACGACATCACTTCCGGGCGCTGCGCCGCGGCGAGGATTTCACGGATCAAGGAGCTTTTGAGGCGCGTAACACGTTCAGAGAAGGCCATAAGGTCACCGGTGGCAAAGCGTGCAGGAAATACGTCAAACTGGTTGACCGAAATTACGACGACTTGAGTAGATACGTCAATATGCTTGACCTTAAAAACCAAAGCAGTCAGCAGCAAGCCATGGAAGCCTTCTTTTTCGGTTACCAGGCGTTCACCGCCAAGGCCGATGAAATGCTTGAGCGCCGAGGCCTGAGCCGCGTGCACCAGCGCATCGTATTTTTTATCGCGCGCTACCCCGCGTTGAGCGTGAAGCAACTGCTGGAATTACTCGGCGTGAGCAAGCAGGCGCTGAACATGCCATTGCGCCAATTGCAGGCAATGCACTGGGTGAACAGCGTGGCGTCCGAGACCGACAAACGTAAACGCCTGCTCGAATTGAGCGAAGAAGGCCTGCGTTTCGAGCAAGCGTTGCGCCGCGAACAGGTGAAGTTGTTGCAGCGCGCGTTCAGCGAAGCCGGGGCGGACGCGGTCGCGGGGTGGCTGGCGGTGAACAAGGCACTCGCTGGCTTGCCGTAAGCCCTGAGGCAAGCGGGCTTACTGTGGCAGGCGGGCTTGCCACAATAAAGCACCTTCCGCGCACACAATCGAAAACACTATTTGCTTTATTTGTATACAAAAGCATAATCCACTTTGCGCGAGTTTCTGACCTATTGGTCAACAAACCCCGTCAGTACCTCAAAGCGCTGTCGCCCACGCAGGTGACCGGCGCTGTCAATAACAATAAAACGCTTGAGGAGTACTCGCTGTGGATAGCCGCAAAACCGAAGCCCCTACGCTGGACCTCTCCACACCGCACAGCGGTTGGCTGGAGCGTCTGTTCAAACTGCGTTTGCATGGCACCACCGTGAAGACCGAACTGATCGCTGGCCTGACCACCTTCATCACCATGGCCTACATCATCTTCGTCAACCCGAACATCATGGCGGACGCAGGCATTGATCACGGCGCAGCGTTCGTTGCCACCTGCATCGCCGCCGCGCTCGGCTGCCTGTTGATGGGCCTGTACGCCAACTGGCCGGTGGGCCTGGCGCCGGGCATGGGCTTGAACGCGTTTTTCACCTACACCGTGGTCGGCACCCTGGGCTACCACTGGGAAACCGCGCTGGGTGCGGTGTTTATCTCGGGCGTGTTGTTCATGGGCCTCACGCTTTCGAGGGTGCGCGAATGGCTGCTCAACAGCATCCCGGTGAGCCTGCGCCATGCGATGGGCGCGGGTGTCGGCTTGTTTCTCGGGGTGATTGGCCTGAAAACCGCCGGTATCATCGTCGACAGCCCCGCCACGCTGATCAAGCTCGGCTCCTTGCACGAACCCGCGCCGCTGTTGGCGGCAGTGTGCTTTTTGCTGATCGCGATTCTCAGCTATCACCGGGTATTCGGCGCGATCCTCATCAGCATTATCGCCGTGACCCTGGCCGGTTGGGGCTTGGGCCTGGTGCACTACAACGGCATTCTCTCCACGCCGCCGAGCCTGGCACCGACCTGGATGGCGATGGACATCAAGGGTGTATTCAATGTAAGCATGATCAGCGTGGTTTTTGCCTTCCTGTTTGTGCACATGTTCGACACCGCCGGTACACTGATGGGCGTCGCCCAGCGCGCCGGGCTGGTGAATGCCGATGGCAAGATCCATAACCTGTCGCGTGCCTTGAAGGCCGACAGCGCGTCCAGTGTGTTCGGCGCCATGGTCGGTGTGCCACCGGTGACCAGCTACGTAGAAAGTGCCGCCGGTGTGGCCGCGGGTGGGCGCACCGGGCTGACTGCCGTGACCGTGGGCGTGTTGTTTGTGGCGGCGATGTTTTTTGCGCCGCTGGCCGGCATGATCCCTGCTTACGCCACCGCCGGTGCGCTGATTTACGTGGCGATGCTGATGATGGCGAGCATGGCGCACATCAATTGGGATGAGGCCACCGACAGCATTCCGGCGATCGTGACGGCGATCATGATGCCGCTGACGTTCTCGGTCGCCGACGGTATCGCCTTGGGCTTTATCACGTATGTGGCGCTCAAGGCCGGCACCGGCAAGTACCGCGAAATTTCTGTGAGTTTGTGGGTGCTGTGCGTGATATTTATTGCGAAGTTTGCCTTCCTGTAAGGCGCGGTAGTTGAATTTTTGGGGCCGCTGCGCAGCCCGGCGCGAGCAAGCCCGCTCGCCACAGGCAAGGCGCCGGCTTTTGGACGATTGGAGGACTGTAAATGACCCTGGAAACCTGGCTGCTGTTCAGCGGCGCTGCACTGATTGTGATCCTGATTCCTGGCCCGCTGTCGCTGTTGATGATCAGCAATAGCCTGAATTACGGCCTGCGCCGTTCATACCCGGCGTTTCTGGGCGGGGTATTTGCCTCGATCTGCTTGCTCAGCGCCTCGGCCTTGGGCTTGGGTGCGCTGTTGCTGGCGTCGGAACAACTGTTCAGCGCCTTGAAGATCGTCGGCGCGCTGTACCTGTTCTACCTTGCCTGGCAGAGCTGGCAGCAATCGCGCCTGCCATCGCAGGCGGCCGCCGTGCCGAACGCGCTGCCGGCGCCGCGCTTTGCTGCGCTGTTCGGCCGAGCCTTTGTGCTGGGCGCGAGCAACCCCAAAGACATTCTGTTTTTCGCGGCTTTCCTGCCGCAGTTTCTGAACAGCCAGCACGCCTTTGTGCCGCAACTGCTGAGCATGATCGCCACGTGGGCCGTGCTCGACCTGTTGTGCAAGCTGGCCTACGGTTTGGGCGCGCATGGCGCCGCGCGCTATCTGCGCAGCGGCTCAGGCCAAAGCTGGTTCAACCGCGTGAGTGCGGCACTCTTCAGTTGCGCCGGCATTGCCTCGCTGATCAAGGTTCGAGCGGGTGCGCTTTAACCACGCCAGAACCTTGCGCCGCGCATAAAAAAGCCCGCTGTATGAGCGGGCCAAGCTAACCAGGTGCCGAGATCAGCTACCGCGATAGGTCGAGTAGCTGTAAGGCGAAAGCAGCAACGGCACATGGTAGTGGTCCTGTTCGGCGCTGATGCCGAAGCGCAGCACCACCACGTCGAGAAACGCAGGGTCCGGCAATTGCACGCCACGCGCGCGGTAGTAATCGCCAGCGCTGAATTGCAGTTGGTACACGCCACTGCGGTAGTCGTCGCCTTGCAACAAGGGCGCGTCGCAGCGCCCGTCATTGTTGGTCACGACGCTCGCCACCTGCACCAGTTGCGTGCCTTCGACGCGGTACAGCTCAACCTTGATCGCGCTGCCGGGGCACCCGTGCGCGGCGTCCAAAACGTGTGTGGTCAAACGTCCCATGGCGTCTATGCGCCTCCGTAAGTCAGTTGAAGGTGAATTCGCCCCGTTTCAGGGCATCGAAAAAGCCGGCGATGGCCGATTAAGACACTTTTAAAAAAAATTGTACACAATAAAAATTGCAACGCCGCTGATCCTCTTGGCCGCGTAAGCCTGACGGGCAGTTCACGGGTAATCCTTGCTTTCAAACAACCTTTTGTCCTTTAGCTGACCAGTTAGGCAAGTTTCTTGCTTAGTCCTGTACGTCGATCACGGCGGAAAAAATGCAGAAAACCAGGCTTACAAAGTTGACTATAAGTTGTATACAATCACTCATCGCAGTGACTCCACCCTGTCATTTCACTGCTCGGCCGCCACCCCAATGATCACGAACAAGAAGGAAGACTGCAGTGAGCGCTGACTACCCACGCGACCTGATCGGTTACGGCAGTAACCCTCCTCACCCCCACTGGCCGGGCAAGGCACGCATCGCGTTGTCGTTCGTACTCAACTACGAAGAAGGCGGCGAGCGCAACATTTTGCACGGCGATAAAGAGTCCGAAGCGTTCCTCTCGGAGATGGTCTCGGCCCAGCCGCTGCAAGGCGAACGCAACATGAGCATGGAGTCGCTGTACGAATACGGCAGCCGTGCCGGTGTGTGGCGCATCCTCAAGTTGTTCAAGGCATTCGATATTCCGCTGACGATTTTCGCCGTGGCCATGGCCGCCCAGCGCCACCCGGATGTCATCCGCGCGATGGTCGCCGCCGGCCACGAGATCTGCAGCCATGGCTACCGCTGGATCGACTACCAGTACATGGACGAAGCCCAGGAGCGCGAGCACATGCTCGAAGCCATCCGCATCCTCACCGAGCTGACCGGCCAGCGCCCACTGGGCTGGTACACCGGGCGCACCGGCCCCAACACGCGGCGGCTGGTGATGGAAGAAGGTGGCTTTCTGTACGACTGCGATACCTACGACGACGACCTGCCCTACTGGGAACCGAATAACCCGACCGGCAAGCCGCACCTGGTAATCCCTTACACGCTGGACACCAACGACATGCGCTTCACCCAGGTGCAGGGTTTCAACAAGGGCGACGATTTTTTCGACTACCTCAAAGACGCGTTTGATGTGCTCTACGCCGAAGGCGCCGAGGCGCCGAAGATGCTGTCTATCGGCCTGCATTGCCGCCTGATCGGCCGCCCTGCACGCCTCGCCGCCTTGAAGCGCTTTATCGAATACGCAAAGGGCCACGAACAGGTGTGGTTCACTCGCCGTGTCGACATTGCCCGCCACTGGGACCACACCCACCCGTACACGGGAGCGGCCCAATGAGCGCCTTTCAAACACTGAAACCTTCGACCTTGAGCCGCGACGAATTTGTCGCAGCGTTTGCCGACATTTACGAACATTCGCCATGGGTGGCCGAACAGGCTTTCGACTTGGGCCAGGACCCTTCGATCGATCAGATCGAAACCCTGCACCAGCGCATGAGCGACATCCTGCTCCGCGCCGATCGCACCCGGCAGTTGGCGCTGATCAACGCTCACCCGGACCTGGCCGGCAAAGCGGCCGTCCAGGGCCAACTGACCCAAGCCAGCACTGATGAGCAAACTGGCGCGGGGATTCACCAATGCTCGAGCGAGGAGTTCTCGCGCTTCACCGAGCTGAATGATGCCTACAAGGCCACGTTCAAGTTTCCCTTCATCATGGCGGTAAAAGGCAGCAACCGGCATCAGATCCTCGCCGCGTTCGAAACGCGCATCCATAACCCGGCAGACGTCGAGTTCAACTGCGCACTGGCCGAGATCAACAAGATCGCGCTGCTGCGCTTACTGGCCCTCTAAACCACCGTCCCCAGCCACTTACTCAAGGCAGACAAGAAGAATGAAAGCTTACGCCGCACCTTTCGAGAAGTTCGTCAACCTGGCCGACGCCCGTTTGGGCACCAAGATTCTTTCGGTGACCGATGACTGGTTCGCTGACGCCAACCGCCTGTTCCAGCCGACCCCGGCCGTGTGGAAAGAGGGCGTTTTCGACGATAACGGCAAGTGGATGGACGGCTGGGAGTCGCGCCGCAAGCGTTTTGAAGGCTACGACAGCGCGGTGATCCGCCTGGGCGTACCCGGCTCGATCAAGGGCGTGGACATCGACACTTCATTCTTCACCGGCAACTACCCGCCGTCGGCTTCGCTGGAAGCCTGCTTCCTGGCCTCGGGCGAGCCTGATGAAAACACCCCGTGGGTGGAAGTGCTGTCGGCCGTCGAGCTGCAAGGCAACAGCCACCACTACCACGAGATCAACAACGGCCAAGCGTTCAGCCACTTGCGTTTCAACATTTACCCGGATGGCGGCGTGGCCCGTCTTCGCGTTTACGGCATTCCGTTCCGCGACTGGTCGCAGGTGGGTGACAACGAACAGGTCGACCTGGCGTCGGCGCTGAACGGCGGCCGCGCACTGGCGTGTTCCGATGAACACTTCGGGCGCATGAGCAACATCCTCAACCCCGGCCGTGGCGTGAACATGGGCGATGGCTGGGAAACTGCGCGTCGTCGCACGCCAGGCAATGACTGGGTGATCGTCGCGCTGGGCCACCCCGGCGAGATCGAGAAAATCATCGTCGACACCCTGCACTTCAAGGGCAACTACCCGGACACGTGTTCGATCCAGGGCGCCTTCGTGAAGGGCGGCACCGACAGCCAGATCGAAACCCAATCGCTGTTCTGGCGCGAATTGCTGCCGGCGCAAAAGCTCGAAATGCACGCTGAGCACTCGTTTGCCGAGCAAATCAAGGCACTCGGCCCGATCACTCACATCCGCCTCAACGTGTTCCCGGATGGCGGCGTGAGTCGCCTGCGGGTGCTCGGCAAGGTAGCCAAGTAAGCGGTGAAGCCATTCGCGAGCAAGCCCGCTCCCACATTTGAAGGTATTCACAATTCAAAATGTGGGAGCGGGCTTGCTCGCGATAACGCCAGATCAAACAACACAGCACTCAGACAAGACAAGAAGACAGCCATGCGCATACTGATGATCGAACCGCTGAGCAAAGAAGCCTTCGCGCCGTTCGGAGACGTTATCGAAACCGATGGCAGCGATCACTTCATGATCAACAACGGGTCGACCATGCGCTTTCACAAGCTGGCAACGGTCGAAACCGCCCAGCCTGAAGACCACGCCATCATCAGCATCTTTCGCGCCGACGCGCTGCAGATGCCATTGACCGTGGGCATGCTGGAGAGACACCCGCTGGGCAGCCAGGCGTTTATTCCGCTGCTCGGCAACCCTTTTCTGATCGTGGTCGCGCCACTTGGCGATGCACCTGTATCGGGCTTGGTCCGCGCCTTCGTCACCAACGGCAGGCAGGGCATTAATTACCATCGCGGCGTTTGGCACCACCCGGTGCTGACGATCGAAAAGCGGGATGACTTCCTGGTGGTTGATCGCAGTGGCACCGGCAATAACTGCGATGAGCATTTTTTCCAAGAGGATGAGCGATTGATCCTCGCCCCCCACCAATAAGAGAAGGCCGGATCACCCGACAACAAGGGTGACCGGCGAGAGGTAAAGACTGTGGAAGCACATCTGTTGGAATGGCTGAACCTTAGCGTACGCTGGGTTCACATGATCACTGGCGTCGCGTGGATCGGCGCTTCCTTCTATTTTGTCTGGCTGGAAAACAACCTCAATCGCGTCAACCCCAAAGACGGCTTGGCCGGTGATTTGTGGGCGATCCACGGTGGCGGTATCTACCACCTGGAAAAATACAAACTGGCCCCGCCGACCATGCCGGACAACCTGAACTGGTTCAAATGGGAAGCCTATTTCACCTGGATGTCGGGCGTCGCGCTGCTGTGCGTGGTGTTCTACCTCAACCCGACGCTGTACCTGCTCGCCCCCGGCAGCAGCCTCAGCGGCACCGAAGGCGTGTTGCTGGGCATTGGCTCACTGTTCGCCGGTTGGTTCATCTACTCGTTCCTCTGCGACTCGGCGCTGGGCAAGCGCCCTGCCCTGCTTGGCCTGATCCTGTTTGTGCTGTTGATTGCAGCCGCGTACGGCTTCAGCAAAGTCTTCAGTGGCCGCGGCGCTTACCTGCACGTGGGCGCCGTCATCGGCACAATCATGGTCGGTAACGTGTTCCGCATCATCATGCCCGCCCAGCGTGCGCTGGTGGCCGCAATCGCGGAGCAGCGCACGCCGGACCCGTCATTGCCGGCCAAGGGTTTGCTGCGTTCGCGGCACAACAACTACTTCACCTTGCCGGTGCTGTTCATCATGATCAGCAACCACTTCCCAAGCACTTACGGCAGCCAATACAACTGGCTGATCCTGGCAGGCATCGCCGTGGCCGCCGTGTTGGTGCGCCACTACTTCAACACTCGGCATAACAGCCAGAAGTATGCGTGGACGCTGCCGGTGGGCGCCTTGGCAATGATTTGCCTGGCGTATGTCACCGGGCCCAAGCCGGTTGCAGAAGTCGCCAAGGCGCCTGCCGCCATCGAGTACCAGCCACTGCCGGAAACCGCGTTGGGTGGCGGTTTGAAACCGGCCGCACCGGCTGCGCCCGCAGCACCGGCCGCCGCACCTGCGCCTGCACAGGCGACGATTGATTTCGACAAGGTGCATGGCGTGATCCAGGAACGCTGCGCCGTGTGCCACTCGGCCAAGCCCACCAGCCCGCTGTTCAGCACCGCACCGGCAGGCGTGATGTTCGACACCCCGACGCAAATTCAGCAGCAGGCAGCGCGCATTCAAGCGCAGGCCGTGGCCAGCCAGATCATGCCGCTGGGCAATATCACTCAGATGACCCAGCAGGAACGGGAGTTGATCGGCACCTGGATCAACCAAGGCGCCCACACTAACTGAGTTTGATCGTTCCCACGCGGGAACGATCAATTCGACGCGCCCCATTTTTGCCCCACACGCGCACTAACAACGCACTTGAGCCAAGGCCTGGGAGCCAGTATTCTCCGCGCCCGCTCGAATCGACTCTAAAACAAACAGCGACTGTAAAAGCTGACTGCAGGGCCAATTAATCCTGGCCCAATACCTGCGGCCAACGTGTACAAAACACCCTCTGGACTCAACTGCATCAAGTGCAGGCGAAGAGGTTTTTTCGGCTTTTTGAACACCTTGGCGCAGCGCTTGCTAAAAGCATCAAAGCTGACCAATCAGACGATTTTTGCAGCGAACCCAAAGGCGCCATACCAGAGCGCCTGCGTAGAAAAATAATCCTAAACTTTGACTCGGGAGCAACCGAATGAAACCTATGTTGAAAGGCCTGATGTTGACAGGCTCGCTGCTGGCCGGTGGCCAAGCCGCGGCGGGTGACCTGTTGCAATGGCAGAACAACAGCCTGACGTACCTGTGGGGCAAAAACTTCACCATCAACCCACAGATCCAGCAGACGGTGACGTTTGAACATGCTGACGCCTGGAAGTACGGCGACAACTTTTTGTTTGTCGACCGCATCTTTTACAACGGCAAGGAAGACGGCAACGTAGGCCCAAGTACTTACTACGGCGAGTTCAGCCCACGCTTGTCGTTCGGCAAGATTTTCGACAAAGACCTGTCATTCGGTCCGATCAAAGACGTGCTGCTGGCGTTCACTTACGAGTTCGGCGAAGGCGACAACGAGTCGTACTTGTTCGGCCCGGGCTTTGACTTGAACATTCCGGGTTTTGACTACTTCCAGTTGAACTTCTACCAGCGTCAGACCGAGGGCAATCGCCCTGGCGACAACATTTGGCAGATCACCCCGGTCTGGGCGTACACCCTTCCCGTCGGCAACTCTAACGTACTGATTGACGGGTATATCGACTGGGTAACCGATAACGACAAGACTTCACGCGGTACTTATCACGCCAACCTGCACATCAACCCACAGGTCAAATACGACTTGGGTAAAGCGCTGCACTGGGGCGAGAAGCAGTTGTATGTGGGCTTTGAGTATGACTACTGGAAGAACAAGTACGGCATTCAGGACACCGGTGCTTTTGAGACCAACCAGAACACCGCAAGCTTTCTGGTCAAATACCACTTTTAACGGTTGACCACTGTGGCCTTAGGGTTGTGCTTGGGTTTTGAGTGCTTATCCGTTATTGAGGTTATGGCTGGTATCGGTTCCGCTCTTACAGCGGGTCACTTTTGAAAGGACCCAAAAGTAACCAAAAGGTCCTCGCCCCACCACT
>NZ_LKBR01000006.1:0-172989 GCF_002723595.1 Pseudomonas sp. ICMP 460 | reverse complement strand
AACCGCGCTAGAACTTCTGCCCACATCGATTTCGTTCCCCTGACTGGCGTTTTGGGGGATTTTATCAAAGACCTTGAAAGGGCTGGCTGTAAGAGCGAAACCGATACAAGCCATCCCCCAAAGAACGGATATACACGAAAACCCAAAGAACACCCCAAGCCCGTTTCCCGCGCGACAGCGCTACATCAAAGATGCAGTGGGGCCTCCCACAGGTTCAAACCACCTCCAGGTACGAACTGTGAATCGCCCGTGCCAGCTCGCGCACGGTGTCGATAAAGTCAGTCAACCGGCTGTGCAGCCCGTCCTCAAGAATCTCATCAATCCCGGTATACCGCAGGCGCGCCTCGAACTCGGCCGCGAGGCGCTGCGCCGTGCGCCCATAACTCCCCGGCAATTCCGCCAGGATATGGCTCAACGCCTCAATGCAAGCATGCAACGAACGCGGCACGTCGCTGCGCAACAGCAGCAACTCCGACACCGAGCGGGCGTTCAGCGCGTTCGGGTACAACTGGGTATACGCCTCAAAAGATGACAACGCCCGGAGCAGGGCGCTCCACTGGTAATACCCCCGCGCCGACAGGTCGCTGACTTCTTCCGACTCCTCGCCAAACATCTCATAGCGCGCATCCAGCAGGCGCAAGGTGTTGTCGGCCCGCTCAACAAATGTGCCCAGGCGAATAAACCGGTAAGCGTCATTACGCATAATGGTGCCGGAGGTCGCGCCGCGGAACAGGTGCGAGCGCTGCTTGACCCAGTCACAGAAATGGCTGATGCCATGGCGCGCCAGGCCGCCGGCGGCGATGCTGCGCATTTCCAGCCAGGTGGCGTTGAGGTTTTCCCACATGTCGGCGGTGATTCGCCCGCGTACCGCGTGCGCATTGCCTCGGGCGGCGCGCAGGCAGTTGTAAATGCTCGCGGGGTTTTCTTCGTCGAGGGCGAAGAAGTGCAACATGCGCTCGGCGTCCAGTTGCTGGTGTCGCTCCAGGTAGTTGTCCAGTGTGCCGCTGCTGAGCAACGACATCGCCAATTCGTCGAGGCCATCGCTGCGCCCGGCCTGCGGCATCAACGACAGCGAATAGCTGACTTCGAGCATGCGCGCGAGGTTTTCGGCCCGCTCAAGGTAACGCGACATCCAGTACAGATCTGCGGCGGTTCTACTCAACATACTCAGCCCTCCACCACCCAGGTGTCCTTGGTTCCGCCGCCTTGCGACGAGTTGACGATCAACGAGCCTTCCTTCAATGCCACGCGGGTCAGCCCGCCGGGCACCAGACGGGTTTCCTTGCCCGAGAGCACAAATGGCCGCAGGTCGATGTGCCGTGGCGCGATGCCGTTTTCGACAAACGTGGGGCAGGTGGACAGGCACAGGGTCGGTTGGGCGATATACGCATGCGGGCGCGCCTTGATGCGCTGGCGGAAGTCCTCGATTTCGGCGGCGCTTGAAGCTGGCCCTACCAGCATGCCGTAGCCGCCGGAGCCCTGGGTTTCCTTGACCACCAGTTCCGGCAAATGCGCGAGTACATGCGACAGTTCATCGGGCTTGCGGCATTGGAAGGTCGGCACGTTTTGCAGCACAGGCTCTTCATCAAGGTAGAAGCGGATCATTTCGGGCACATACGGGTAGATCGATTTGTCATCGGCGACGCCGGTGCCGATGGCATTCGCCAACACCACATTGCCGGCGCAATAGGCGGCCACCAGCCCCGGCACGCCGAGCATCGAGTCAGGGTTGAACGCCTGCGGGTCGAGGAACGCGTCGTCGATTCGCCGGTAAATCACGTCCACCGCCTTGGGGCCGTCGGTGGTGCGCATGAACACCTTGAGGTCGTGCACGAACAGGTCGGCGCCTTCGACCAGTTCCACGCCCATTTCGCGGGCGAGAAACGCATGTTCAAAGAACGCGCTGTTGAAGCGCCCGGGTGTCAGTACCACCACATTCGGGTTGTCGAGGCGGCTGGCGCTTTTCAAGGTGCTGAGCAGCAGGTTGGGGTAGTGGTCGACCGGCGCGATGCGCTGTTTGGCGAACACTTCCGGGAACAGGCGCATCATCATCTTGCGGTCTTCGAGCATGTAGCTCACGCCACTGGGCGTACGCAGGTTGTCTTCCAGCACGTAATAGGTGCCGTCGCCATCGCGCACCAGATCGACCCCGGAAATATGCGAGTAGATGCCGCGATGCAGGTCCAGCCCGACCATCGCCTTCTGGTAACCCTCGTTGCCCAGCACCTGATCGGCAGGAATGATGCCCGCCTTGATAATGCGCTGGTCGTGGTAAATGTCCGCGAGGAACATGTTCAGCGCATTGACGCGCTGGATACAGCCGCGTTCGATCACGCTCCACTCACTGGCGGGAATGCTGCGCGGGATGATGTCGAAGGGGATCAGGCGTTCGGTGTCTTGCTCGTCGCCGTAGAGGGTAAAAGTGATCCCCGCGCGGTGGAACAGCAAATCGGCTTCGCGGCGTCGCTGGGCCAGCAGTTCCGGCGGCGTATTCGCCAGCCAGCGGGAGAAATCCTGATAGTGCGCACGGCAAACGCCATCTGCGTCATTCATTTCATCAAAGAAAGATCGAGCCATTCCAGTACCTTGTCAGTGCCGAGGGTTGCATGGGGAGGCACTGCCGCTTTAAAAAACGCATTTTTTTATGAGCCCGTGGCTGATCGTGCCACTGGGTCTGGTCCTTACTTTCTTATGGAGTCGGCTCTGGGTCGGCGGGTAACGATTGCTCCTGTAACCGGGCAGATGAATGGATTAAGCAATGCGTGTGCCGGAATGGGCTTGGGGGTGCGGATTTGGTGGCTAGTGGGCTACTGTGGCGAGCCCGCTCTACCTGACAGCCCGCTTGCCACAACTGGTCATCCGTCCAAAATGACCCAAAACGGTGCGCGAACAACTTGAACTTCTTGCACACCCGCTTCTTCTAACGAGTCCAGTACCTGCATGGAGCACGGCTGTGCCCAGAATTATTTCCCCCAGCACGCCTGAGTCGGCTTTGGACGACCACAGCGAGCACAACGCCAAGATCTTCGGTTCGCCCAAGGACCGGCTCGACTTCTATCGCCGTGAAATCCAGTACGAAACCACCATTCTGGCCAACCGCACCGACGCCTACCTGACCGCGCAGTCGTTTCTGGTCATCGCCTTCGTTTCGGGCATGGGCAACCTCAACCCGGAATGGGGCAAATTGTTCACCGTGGTGGTGCCGGTATTTCTCGCGGCGCTGGGGGTTCTCAGCTCGCTGAATGCCTGGCCGGGCATCCGTGCGGCCTATGACATCATTGACCATTGGCACTTCAAACAGAGCGAGTTGCTGCGCAGCGAGCCGTTGATGGGCATGGCCTATGATGAGTCGCCGCTGTTTTCCGAGGTGGAGTCCTCGCACAAGGGTTACCGCAAGTCGCTGTTGTTCTCGGTGCGCACGCCGTGGATTTTCATGGTGTTCTGGGTGGTGCTCGGCGCCTATGCGTTCTATATCCAGGTGGACAACCCCGGCTCATAAATCGTTGGAACTTCATGGCGTCACGCGCAACCTTATAGTTACGCAGACGGTGTTTTCAGAGCCTGCGAAGAGGTGACCCATGACCACAAGCAACGATCCGCAAGTCAGCAACCGCAATGACCCGGCCATCGATGGCGGTGAGCCGGCGCCCGGCACTGCCGCCGATGCGCCCAAAGACCCCAAACCTGCCAGCGACCCCAAAGCCCGCGAAAACGACTACAGTCCAGACTTCAAGCCCGAGCCTGAGGCCAAGCCTGAAACCGATGCCGATCCTGAAACCGATGCCGATATTGATACCCAAGGCGGTTAGAGGAGACGTTCATGTCCAAAGAACTCGACGACGAACTCAACGATCCGGGCAACGAAGACCCGGGCTCATTGATGGATGATGCAGAAGTGCCGCTCAACGATCTGGACGAAGCGGCGGACGTAGGCAACACCGAGAATCAGGACTGATTTTTCACCTGGGCACGTCGTTCATACCACGCCAGCATCGGCTGGGTACTGAGGCCATGAACGACGATGCTCAAGGCGATCACCGAAATCGTAAGGTTCACCGCCACCGCACTGCTGGTGCCGATCAGCCCGTGGTTGAGCGCGTAGAACAGGTAGTAAATGCTGCCGATGCCGCGAATCCCGAACCAGCCCATCAAGCCACGTTGTCGCCAGCCGATCAGGCTGCGCCAAGGCATCGCCAGCACGCTGACCGGTCGTATCACGCAAAACAGCAGCGCCGCCACCGGCAACGCGCGCCAGTCCCAGTGGCTGACCAGCACAATTCCCAGCAACGTGACCAGGAACACCTCCATCGAGCGCTCTACCAGGCTGCCGAACGAGAGCATGTCGCCCATCATCACGCCAGCAGCGATCTGCGTGTCCGCCAGTTCACTCACATCACCTTTTAATGCTCGCTCCGGCGGCACTTCCAGATGGCCCACCACTGGCAGCGCCAAATGCTCCGACGGCGTTTCAGCGTTGCCGGTGGACCGGAACTCCGCTTGGCGCAAGCCCAACCCCGCGGCGAACACCGACAGAAACCCATAACCGCCCACGGCCTCCGCCGCGACATACGCCAAGGCAATCAGCGCCAGCGTCAGGTAATCGTTGGGCGACAAGGTGCTGTCCGCGTTGGTGATGCGCATCCACAACGCCACGCGCCCGATGCCGCGGCCCATCCAATAGCCGATCAACAAGCCCGCCGGCACGGCCCACAGCAAGTTCTTCAGCACCCAACCGCCGAACCAGTCACCGTCAAACCCGCCGTGCTGCATGAACAACAGCGCGAAAATCACAAAAGGGAACGCCGTGCCGTCGTTCAGCCCCGCCTCACCGGACAGGCCAAAGCGCAGCGCGTCGTAGTCTTGCGCATTGTTGACCTGAACCAGCCCGGCCAACACCGGGTCGGTCGGCGCCAGAATCGCCCCGACCAGCAGCGACACGCCCCAAGACAACTGGAACAGGTAATGCAGCGCCAGGCACACGCCAAGAATAGTCAGCAGCATCACCGGCCCGGCCATGCCAAACGCGATGCGCCACGTGCGATGCGCGAGCGGCAGCCGCAGTTTCAAGCCGCTGACGAACAGCGAAAACAGCACGGCGACTTCGGTAAGATGCTCCATCCAGCGTGCGGAGCCTTTGATGTCCAGCTGCAACAGGTCCACGCCGAGTGGCCCGATTGCCACGCCCAGCAACAGGCACACCGCCGAGGTGGTCACCGGCATCCAGCGCAAATAGGAGGAGGTGAGGGCGAGTGTCAGCAACACTGTGCCCAATACGGCCAACCATAAAATAAACGTCATCGAACATGCACCGCGGCCGTGATCTATCCAGCTTGGAGGACTGTGGCCGGGCGCAGGTTCAATGTGATTGGTTCAAGCGCTTGCGGCGCGATGAACTGACATATTTCGAGTGTATTCTGGCGAGCGCGATAAACAATCTGATCGGGCCGCAGGGGGTCGCCGCCGCCAGGCGTTAACCCCACGACAGGGATGTCTGCGACAAAAATAACTGACATCCCCGTACGTTGAGGTTTTTTGCATGAAGCGCAGTACCGTGTTCAAGATCGCTGGTGTGTTGCTGTTGGCCGCGGTTTTAGCCGGGTTTTGGACGTGGCGCGGCAACCCGGATGCCTTGTGGCATATCGTCAGCAAGCAATGTGTGCCCAATCAGCAACAGCAGCAAAAACCCGACCCGTGCCTGGCGGTGGATCTGGATCGCGGCTACGCACTGCTCAAGGACCGCCAGGGGCCGTTGCATGTCTTGCTGATTGCTGCCGACAAAATCACCGGCATCGAAGACCCGGCGCTCGGCCGTGGGTTGCTGCCGCATTACGTTGCTCAGGCTTGGCGCCGCCGCGACGTGTTGTCCGCCGGGTTGGCACGGCCGGTGCCGGATCAGTATGTGGCAGTGGCGATTAATTCACGTTATGGGCGCTCGCAGAATCAGTTGCATGTGCACATTGCGTGTTTGCGTGCGCAGGTGTTCGCCGCCGTTAACCAACCGCGTAACGGGCTTGATGAGCAGTGGCGGGTGCTGCCTGTTCAGCTAATGGGGCATACCTATAGCGGCCGCACGCTGTCGGCGGCGCAGGCAGAAGGGGTCGACCCGTTGGCGCTGTTGCGTGACTATGCCGAGAGTCGCGGTGACGCTCTGAGCCAGTACGGTTTGCTGATGGCCCCGCGCGTTGACGGCAGCGTGGTGTTGTTGACCACGCAGGTGGCGCTGACCGAGCTGAACCTTGGCTCGGCCGCGGAGTTACAGGACTATCACTGCGGTTTGTGGCGGCGCTGAGCGCGGTCTCTAATAGTAAGTAGGGTAGGGCTTTTGTGGGAGCGGGCTTGCTCGCGATAGCATCAACGCGGTGTACCTGATGGACCGAGTTGCCTGCATCGCGAGCAAGCCCGCTCCCACAGACCTCTCCCACCGTTGATAGCATTTGGGTTCAATCCTCCACCAACCGCTCCATCAGCAATCGCTCCAGTGTCGCCGGCGGCAACGGCCGGCTAAACAGATACCCCTGAATCTGATCACAGCCCGCTTCCTTCAAAAACGCCAATTGCGCCTGTGTCTCCACACCCTCGGCCACCACCCGCAGGTTCAGGCTGTGCGCCAATTCAATGATGGTGCGCGTAATCGCCGCGTCCTGCGGATTGGTCGTCACTTCGCGGATAAACGCGATGTCGACCTTCAACGTATCAATCGGAAAGCGCCGCAGATACGCCAGGCTCGAATAGCCGGTGCCGAAATCATCAATGGAAATCTTTACGCCCATGTCCCGCAACCGTTCCAGGCTTGCGATGGTGTGCTGGGTGTTTTCCATCAGTGAGCTTTCGGTCAGTTCAACCTCCAGCCAATGCGCCGCAACCCCGGTTCGCGCGAGGATGCAGGCAATATCGGCGATCAGGTCGCCCTCGATCAACTGATGGCCAGAGACGTTGACCGACACTTCGACTGCGCCGATAGCGCCGCTCTGCCACTCGGCAATCTGTTGGCACACGCTGTCGATGACCCAGCGGCCCACCTCCACGATCAACCCGAGGCTCTCCAGTATCGGCACGAATATCGCCGGCGACACGGCGCCGTATCCTGGCCGTTCCCAGCGCAATAACGCTTCGAGAGCGCAGATGCGGCCGCCGGCCAGTTCAACTTTGGGCTGGTAATGCACGCTGAAATTGCCCAGTTCAACCGCCTTTCGCAAATCCGCTTCCAGCTCCTGGCGAGCCAGGTCGTGCACATTCATGCTGGCCATTTCGCCGGTTTTTATGTGCAGTTGTTGCTCCAACATCAGGCTATGGCTTTTAAACTGATCGCCGCGCGCCTTGAGTCGCAGCAGGTTGCGCACCCGCAGCCACAACTCGACGCGCTCCACCGGTTTGCTGATGAATTCCTCGGCGCCGCTTTCGAGCCCGCTGACGCGCGCGCTCGGGTCGCTGAGGGCCGACAGCATGATGATCGGAATGTTGGCGGTGGCTTCGTCATTCTTCAATTGGCTGGCGACTTCGTAGCCGTCCATGCCCGGCATCATGATGTCCAGCAGAATCAGGTCAGGCGGCGTTTGCGCCACCAACAATAGCGCCTCCTCGCCGCTGCTGGCAGTCAGGGTTTGGTAGCCCTCGTGTTGCAGGAGGGTTTCCAACAGCTTGCGAACCTGTGGTTCGTCATCAACGATCAACAGTGTGGCGGGGGGGCTGGCCATGGAGACGACTCATATAAGGGGGCTGATGTTCTTTTGCAGCAGGGTATCAATGACCTGATACAACTCTTTGTAGCGCAGCGGTTTGATGATGTAGGCATCGCAGCCGGCCAGTCGGGTCTTTTCGCGGTCTTCCTTCATGGCCATGGCGGTCAAAGCGATCACCGGGATATGCGCGGTGTTCGGGTCTTGCTTGAGCAGTTGGGTGGCGGCCAGGCCGTCCATGCCGGGCAATTGAATATCCATCAGGATCAGTGCCGGCTGTTGTTCACGGGCCAGGGTCAGGCCGGTTTCGGCATCTGCGGCCCATAGCACCGTGTGGCCCGCATTCTCCAGCAACAGGCGCGCCAGGCGCATGTTTGCCTGGTTGTCTTCAACGATCAGGATTTCAGCCATGTAGCCTCCGGTGCACGGTGCAGCGGCAGCCACACCACAAAGCGGGTGCCCAAACCTTCGCGACTGGCCACCGCAACGCTGCCGCCATGCAGGTCGGTCAGTTGCTTGACCATTGCCAAGCCAAGGCCTGTGCCTTCAAATTTACGCGCCAGGCTGCTGTCGATCTGGCTGAACGCTTTGAACAGCTTGCTCATGTCGTCTTTGGCGATGCCGATGCCGGTGTCGCTGACACTCAGCTCCAGAAACTGCATGTGTGCGCTGGGCTTCAGCGCGAAGCCGTGGGCGGGCCAGTCGCCGGGTGTTTTGCCGACCTGTTCGCGGCTGACTTCACGCACCGCCAGGGTCACGCTACTCCCGTGTTCACTGAACTTCACTGCGTTGGCCAGCAGGTTATAGATGATTTGTTTGGTCTTGCGCAGGTCCAGTTCGAGGGTGCCGAAATCGCGCTCGCTGTCGAGCTTCAACTGGATACGCTGCAGCGCGGCTTTTTCGCGCACAATCAACAAGCTGTTGGCCAGCAACCCGGCAAGCTCCACGGCCTCCAGCTCCAGGTCCATCATCCCGGCTTCAACCTTGGACAGGTCGAGAATATCGTTGATCAGCGACAGCAAATGCTGGCCGCTGGTGAAGATGTCGCCGATGTATTCGCGCTGCACCTCGCTCATGTCGCCGACCAAGCCATCCTTCAACGCCTCGGAGAAGCCAATCACCGCGTTCAGCGGCGTACGCAACTCGTGGGACATGGTGGCGAGGAACTCGGACTTCATGCGGTTGGCGTGCTCCAACTCCAGGTTCTTTTCTTCGAGTGCGCGTTCAAACCCTTTGCGCTCGGCTTCTTCCTGCTTGCGCGCGGTGTTGTCGGTGCCGATCAGCAGGTAGCCAATGATCGTGTCGTGGCGGTTGCGCAACGCGGTCACCGAGACCATCGCCGACAGGCGGCTGCCATCCTTGCGAATATAGGTCAGTTCGTAAATGTCTTCGATGCCGCGCGAGGCCTTGAACACCAGGGCTTCAAAGCCTGGGGTAATCGGTGTGTCGAGCTCCAGGCTGAGGGCGGCGGCGCGGGTAATCAGTTCGGCGGGGTCGGAAATATCGGCGGGGGTGATGCGGTTCAGTACGTCTTCAGCGGCATACCCGAGCATACGTTCGGCGCCGACATTGAAGATCTGGATCACGCCTTTTTCGTCGGTGGCGATGCTGGAAAAATACGCGCTGTTGAAGATCGCGTCTTGCAGTGCGCCGGTCTTCAGCAGGGTCTTCTGCCGCTTGAACTCGACGATTTTTTCGGCCCGCGATTGCGGTTCGGGCGGTTGATCGGTGGGGCTTTTATCCATCGCGGTGGCGTTCCATGAACTACAGGCCCGCCATCATCAAAACGCGATGGCGCAGAGCATACTCACAGAAGATCGCACAAAGGCGACGAGGAGGAGATGAGATTCTTTGACAATAGCAGAGATCATGGCGTTTTGAAGGCTCAAAGCGCCGATCAACACGCCACAAGCACTCAAATGGATAGTTTTTATAAAGGCAGCGTGCTGTTTGACCATACGATCAAGGCGCCAGAGCGCCAAGCTCGGCAAAACGCCTGCGAAACAGGCGTATTCTGCATTTGCGTGATGGGTGAAACGTTTAATCAAACGATAAACGGCACACGCAAGCGCTTGCGTAACGAAATGTATCTGCCTTAGAGTCGGCAGCACTCGACTACAAAAATAATAATTCCAGGAGCTCATGATGAGCCTTGAACCCTTGCTTGAGATGCAGGGCATCAGCAAAACCTTCAACGGTTTGCGCGTGCTCAAAAATGTCGGCCTTAAGGTCTACCCCGGCGAAATCCACGCCTTGATGGGGGAGAACGGCGCCGGCAAATCGACCCTGATGAAAATCCTCTCCGGCGCTTACCAGGCCGACCCCGGCGGCGAAATCCGCATTGACGGCCAGCCCGTCGCCAGCTTCGACCCCGCCACTGCGAAAACCCTCGGCATTGCCGTGATCTATCAGGAACTCAGCCTGTGCCCGAACCTGAGCGTCGCTGAAAACATCTACCTGGGCCGCGAACTGCGGCGTGGCTGGACCATCGACCGCAAGGGCATGCAAGCCGGTTGCGTGGAAGTGCTGCAACGCCTGGGCGCCGAGTTCAAACCCGGCACAGCGGTCAGCAGCCTATCGATTGCCGAGCGCCAACTAGTCGAAATTGCCCGCGCCCTGCATGCCCACGCCCGAATCCTGGTGATGGACGAGCCCACCACGCCGCTGTCATCGCGTGAGACCGACCGCTTGTTTGCGCTGATCAAACAACTGCGCAGCCAGGGCTTGGCGATTATCTATATCAGCCACCGCATGGCCGAGATCTACGAGTTGTCGGACCGAGTTTCAGTGCTGCGCGACGGCCAATACATCGGCGAACTGACGCGCGATGCGCTGTCGGCCGAGGTGTTGGTAAAAATGATGGTGGGCCGCGACCTTTCCGGTTTCTACAAGAAGGAACACGCCGCCTATAACCCCGGCAACGTGGTGATGCGCGTGCGCGACATGGCCGACGGCAAACGCGTGCGCAATTGCAGTTTCGACCTGCACGTGGGCGAGGTGCTGGGCATTGCCGGGCTGGTTGGGGCAGGGCGCACGGAGCTGGCGCGGCTGATCTTTGCCGCCGACCCGCGCACCTCGGGCACCCTCGAAGTGGTCGGCAAACACGTTACCCAGTTGCGCACCCCGGCCGATGCGATTCGCGCAGGCGTGGTCTACCTCACTGAAGACCGCAAGGCCCAAGGCCTGTTTCTCGACATGAGCGTGGCCGACAACATCAATGTGTGCGCGTGTGTGCCGGATGCGCACGCCGGTGGTGTGCTGGATCGCGGCCATGCTGCGCAACGGTCGGATGACGCGATCAAGTCGCTGTCGATTCGGGTGGCGTCGGGCAAGGTCAATGTCGGCGCGTTGTCCGGCGGCAATCAACAAAAAGTGCTGTTGGCGCGGCTGCTGGAGGTCAAGCCGCATGTGCTGATCCTCGACGAACCGACGCGTGGCGTCGATATCGGCTCCAAGTCCGAGATTTACCGCATCATCAATCAACTGGCGCTGGCGGGTGTCGGCATCGTGGTGATCTCCAGCGAGTTGCCGGAAATCATCGGCACCTGCGACCGCGTGCTGATCATGCGCGAAGGCCAGTTGGTGGCCGAAGTCGGCGGCGCCTCCGGCCAGGTAATTTCCCAAGAACGTATTATTGACCTCGCCACCGGTGGCGATCAGGTGGCTGCCCATGGCTGATTCAAACAACAACACACTGACGGTTGCGCCGATTGGCAAAGCTGAGCGTATCCGCGAGTTGATGCGCACGGTCGGCATGTTGCCGGTGCTGGTGCTGTTACTGGTGGGTTTTGCGCTGGCCAGTGAAAACTTTTTGACCGTGCAGAACCTCTCGATCATCACCCAACAGGCCTCGGTCAACGTGGTACTCGCAGCGGGCATGACCTTCGTGATCCTCACTGCGGGCATTGACCTGTCGGTCGGCGCGATTCTCGCCGCGTCTGCCGTGGTCGCGTTGCAGGCCTCAATGTCGCCGCAGTTCGGCATGTTCGGGATCGCCGCCGGTATCGGCTTCGGCCTGTTGCTGGGGCTGGTCAACGGCGGGCTGATCGCGTTCATGCGCCTGCCGCCGTTTATCGTGACCCTCGGCGCGCTGACCGCCATGCGTGGCCTCGCGCGGTTGCTGGCGGATGACAAAACCGTGTTCAACCCCGACCTGCCGTTCGCCTTTATCGGCAATGACTCGATCCTCGGCGTGCCGTGGCTGGTGGTGATCGCCGTGGCGGTGGTGGCACTGTCATGGTTCATCCTGCGGCGCACGGTCATGGGCGTGCAGATTTACTCGGTGGGCGGCAACCCGGAGGCGGCGCGGCTGTCGGGGATCAAGGTGTGGAAAGTGCTGCTGTTCGTCTACGCCATGTCCGGCGCCCTGGCCGGGCTCGGTGCGGTGATGAGTGCCTCGCGCCTGTTCGCCGCCAACGGCCTGCAACTCGGCCAATCGTACGAGCTGGACGCGATTGCCGCGGTGATCCTCGGCGGCACCAGTTTTACCGGCGGCGTCGGCACCATCGGCGGCACGCTGATTGGCGCGCTGATTATCGCTGTGCTCACCAACGGCCTTGTGCTGCTGGGAGTTTCAGACATCTGGCAGTACATCATCAAGGGCATTGTGATCATCGGCGCGGTCGCGCTGGATCGCTATCGCCAGTCCGGCGCCCGCACCTGATTTCACTCAAACAACAATCACAAGAGAGACCCACATGAACTTCAAACGCCTGTTTCCCGTTATTGCTCTGGCTGCCTTGGTCGCCCAAAGCGCAGAGGCCCGCGAACTTAAAGCCGTGGGCATCAGCATGGGTTCGCTCGGCAACCCTTATTTCGTGACGTTGGCCGACGGCGCCACGGCGCGCGCCAAAGCGCTGAACCCCAACGTCAAGGTGACGTCGGTGTCGGCCGACTATGACCTGAGTAAACAGTTTTCGCAGATCGACAACTTCATCTCGTCCAAGGTCGATTTGATCCTGATCAACGCCGTCGACCCGTCGGCGATGGCCTCGGCGATCAAAAAAGCGCGGGACGCCGGCATCGTCGTGGTAGCCGTGGATGTCGACGCCAAAGGCGTCAACGCGACCGTGCAAACCGACAACGTCGAAGCCGGCAGGCTGGCCTGCCAGTACCTGGTGGACAAGCTCTCGGGCAAGGGCAACGTAATCATCCAGAACGGCCCGCAAGTTACCGCGGTGACTGACCGTGTCAAAGGCTGCAAAGCGGCGCTGGCCACTGCGCCGGAGATCAAGGTGCTGTCCGATGACCAGGACGGCAAAGGCTCGCGCGAAGGCGGCTTGAACGTGATGCAGGGTTACCTCACGCGCTTCCCGAAAATCGACGGCTTGTTTGCGATCAACGACCCGCAAGCCATCGGCAGCGACCTGGCGGCCAAGCAGCTTAAGCGCAGCGGCATCATCATCACCTCGGTGGACGGTGCGCCAGACATCGAGAACGCACTGAAAACCGACACGCAGATTCAGGCCTCCGCCAGCCAGGACCCGTGGGCCATGGCGCAAACTGCGGTGAATGTCGGCAATGACCTCCTCAATGACAAAGCCCCGGCCGAAGCGGTGACCCTGCTTACGCCAAAACTGATCACCCGCGACAACATCGGCACCTACAGCGGCTGGTCGAGCAAGCATTGATTGATTGACGTAAAAAGGGGCGCGTCGTGGTGACCATGGATGACGTGGCAAGCAGGGCGGGCGTGTCCACGTCGACCGTGTCCCACGTGTTGAATGGCACCCGCAAGGTCAGCCCGGCGACGGTGCTGGCCGTGCAGCAAGCCATTGCGCAGTTGGGGTATGTGCCCAATACGCTGGCGCGCTCGTTGGCGCGGTCGAGCACCAATACCATCGGTGTGGCGATCTCGTCGCTGTCCAACCATTACTTCAGTGAAACCGTGCACGCGATTGAAACCGAGTGCGCCCGGCACGGCTTCATGATGCTGTTTGTCGACACCCACGACGACCCGGCGCAAGAACTTCGCGTGGTCACCGCCCTGCATCATCGGCGTGTCGACGGGATTTTACTGGCACCGGCAGCCGGTTCCATCGCGTTGGCGTATTTGCAGGCCAACCAGATTCCGGGGGTGCTGGTAGACCGCATGCTGGACGCGCCGTTTGATCAGGTTGGGGTGGAGAACACCGCGTCCACCCACGCCCTGGTCACGCACCTGATTGCACACGGGCACCGGCGCATCGGTTTTATTGCCGGGCGCACGGGGTTGGGCACCACCGATGAGCGCGTAGCGGGTTATCGGCAGGCGTTGCAGGCGGCGGGGCTGGCGTTCGACCCGCAACTGCTGGTCAACGGCGGCTCCAACAGCCAACCGGCGCGCGCGGCCACTGAGCAGTTGCTGGCCTTGAGCGAACCGCCGACGGCGATCATGGCGGGCAACAACATGATGACCCTCGGCGCCATGCATGCGCTGCGTGACGCGCATCTGGATGTGCCGGGGCACATGGCATTGGTCGGTTTTGACGATTTTGACTGGGCGGATTTTTTCGTGCCGCGCCTGACCTTGATCGCCCAGCCGGTCAAGCAACTTGGCGCGCGCGCGGTGCAACTGTTGCTGCAACGCATGGCGTCGCCCGACGCTCCCGTTCAACGTGTGCGCCTGGCGCCCAGCGTGCAGTATCGAAATTCATGTGGCTGCAGCTGATTGGAATAACCGCGTATGAACAGTCCCGTTTCTCTTGGCATCGACCTCGGCACCTCAGAGCTCAAGGCGATCCTGATGGACGCCAGCGGCGCCGTGCTGGCGCATGCCGGTGTGCGTTTGAGCGTCTCCCGGCGTCACAGCGGCTGGTCTGAACAGGCGCCCGAAGCGTGGTGGCAGGCCTGTTTGCAGGCACTTGATGAGTTGCGCGCGCACCCAGCGTTTGCGCGCGTGGCGTGCATCGGCCTGTCGGGGCAAATGCACGGCGCGGTGCTGCTCGGTGCGGATGACCGCGTGCTGTACCCGGCGATTCTCTGGGATGATTCGCGCGCGGCTGCCTGCGCCGAACAGCTCGGGCCAGGCTTTGCCGAGGTCACCGGCAGCTTGCCGATGGCCGGGCTCACGGCGCCCAAACTGCTCTGGCTGCAACAGCATGCGCCCGAGGTATTCGAGGCGATTGACTGCGTATTGTCGCCCAAGGATTACCTGCGTTTGCGCTTGAGCGGTGAACGCATCAGCGAGATGTCGGACGCCGCCGGCACGCTGTGGCTGGATGTGGCGCAGCGTCAGTGGTTTGCCCCAATGCTGCACGCCACAGGCCTGGTGCCGGCGCAGATGCCACGGCTGGTCGAAGGCGGCGAAGCGAGTGCCTGTGTCACGGCGGCGATGGCTGCGCAATTGGGCTTGGCGCCCGGCGTGGTGATCGCCGGCGGCGGCGGCGACAACCCGGTGGCGGCCGTCGGTATCGGCGCGATCAACGCCGGTGATGCGTTGATTACCCTCGGCACCAGCGCGGCGATTGTCGCGATCACCGACCACGCCGCAGGCAACCCCGCCAGCGCGGTGCACAGCTTCTGCCACGCGCTGCCAAACCGCTGGTACACCATGGGCGCGCTGTTGGCCGGCGCCAGTTGCTTGCGCTGGGTGACGCAATTGACCGGCACGCCGGATGAGCAAACCTTGTTGGCCCACGTGCAGGCGCAGTTGCCAATGGGTGCGCCGGTGCCGCTGAACACGCCGCTGTTTCTGCCTTACCTCGCCGGTGAACGCACGCCGCATAACGACCCGTTGCTGCGCGGTGGGTTTATGAACCTGGGCCACGACTGCACCCCGGCGATGCTCGGTTATGCGGTGATGGAAGGCGTGAGTTTTGGCTTGCTGGATGCTTTAAACGCGGTGCAAACGGCAGGTGCCAACGTCGGTGCCTGTGCGCTGGTCGGCGGCGGGGCACGCAGCGAGTATTGGGCGCAATTGCTGGCGAACATCCTGCAGCGAGAGGTTTTCACCTTGCACGGCAGTGAGCTGAGCGCGTGTATCGGTGCGGCGAAGCTGGGGTTTATGGCGATCGGGCAGGGCGCGCAACTGCTGGAAACAGGTATGCCGGTCAAGACGCGTTACCTGCCAGACCTGCGACAACAGCCGGTGCTGGCGGCGCGTTATCGCAAGTTCCAGGGGTTGCTGAGCGCGGCCAAAGCGCTGCAAGACTGACCATTCAGGGTGTGTGAACAGGGGCAGGCGCCCCTGGTTCCTTGGCGAAGTGGGCGTGTTGTTACATCTGAAACTGCTTCAGCAACCGGTTCAAGTCGAGCGCGAGGTTGCTCAGTTCCGACGTTGCAATCGCCGTTTGACTAGACCCCTGCGCCGTCTGGCTTGACAGGTCACGGATGCTGACCAGGCTGCGATCGACTTCTCTGGCCACCTGGGCCTGCTCTTCCGACGCGGTGGCAATCAACACATTGCGCTCGGTAATATTGTCGATCGATTCGGTTATTTCGACCAGCGCGGCGCCCGCGCCTTGAGCCGTATCCAGCGTTCGCTGAGCCTGGGCATTGGTGTGGGTCATTGCCGACACCGCCGCGCCAGTGCCTTTTTGAATCGAGCTGATCATCTGCTCGATCTCGCTGGTTGACTGCTGCGTGCGATGCGCCAGCGCTCTGACTTCATCGGCCACCACTGCGAAACCTCGACCGGCTTCACCGGCACGCGCGGCTTCAATGGCGGCATTCAACGCGAGCAAATTGGTTTGCTCGGCGATGGCCCTGATCACGTCCAGCACCTTGCTGATGTCGGTCGCCATCACCTCAAGCCCTTGCACTTCCCGGGAAGCGGCTTCAACGTTGCCGACCATCAAGCTGATTGCCTGCACGGTTTCATCCACGCGGGCACGCCCCGCAAGCGCTGCGCTATTGGAGCGGTTGGCAGCTTGCGAGGCGGCGGCGGCGTTTCTCGCCACTTCTTCTACCGCTGCGCTCATCTCGGTGACGGCGGTGGCCGCCATCTCGACCTCGTTATTCTGGCGCTGCATGCCTTTGTTCGCGTCCTCGGTGACGGCATGCATTTCTTCAGACGTCGACGCCAACTGATTAGACGAATCGGCGATCGAGGAAAGCGTATTGCGCAAACCGCTTTGCATGGCTTTCAGCGCCAGCATGAGCCTGGCCACTTCGTCGCGCCCTTGCACCTCGATGACTTCGCTGAGGTCGTTTTTGGCAATGCGCTCAGCGATGGCCAGCGATTGGCTGAGCGGGCGGGTAACGCTGCGGGTATACAGCAGTGCAAGCACAATGGCCGCCAATGTGCCGATCAAGATAAATGCAGTCACGATCAGTGTGGACTGTTCGTAGCTGCGCGTGGCGTCGTCGCCAGCCTTTTTAGCCTTGTTGTTGTTCAGCTCGATCATCTGTTTGATGGAGCCTTCTACGGTGTCAGCCGATTGCTTCATCGCCTCACTGGATAATTTGACCGCGTCATCCAGGCTGTTGGCTGCGATCAGCGCCAGGTACTGCTCCTGTACTTGCTGATAACCGGTATAGCGCTCCGACAGCTCAGCAAAAAACTTTTTGCCAGCAGGCGTTACGATCAGTGGTTGCAACGTCGATAACAGATCGAGGATGTTTGCCCGGGCTTTATTGAGGTCCAGCAGCGCTTGCGTTTTGCGAACGGCTGGCTCGATAGGGTTGCGCAGCCGTGCGTTGAGGCCGCGTATGTTAGTGAATTCCCGGTCAACCTGGCCCAGCAGGGCAATGCTCGGCACGACGTTGGTTTCGACGAATTTTTCAGCAGCGTTTAACGTTGAGGCCTGTTTGAGGGCAATCAGCCCCTGCGCAATAATCATCAGGCAGAAAAACCCGAAGAACAGGGCAGAGCGCGGGGCGAGGTTTAGTTTACGTAGCATTATAGAGAGCCTCTTTTTGTGGTTATCTCTATTTCGTCGCACTCATAGTTGCCTGAAGTACCGCTCGTCGAAGGTGAGCGGTTAATGGCCTTTTACTGGCATTTAGACTATTACAGGATGTAACGGCGCTGCAGCGCGGCTGGGCGCTGCCACGCAGGCCTGCTAGTTGTGCCAAGCGGCTTGTTGTGGCGAGCGGGCTTGCTCGCGTTGGGCTGCGTAGCGGCCCCTTGATGTGCACCGCGTTCTTTCAGAAAGATCTTCATGTCCGGTTTTGGGGCCGCTACGCGGCCCAACGCGAGCAAGCCCGCTCGCCACAGAGGCCCACTTGCCCCAACAAGCGGGCTTTTCAGTCAGTGCGGTGCGCGGCTGATGGTCTTGAGCAGATCATCCGGGCTGATGTGTCCCACCACGCTGCCCGGTTGCGGCAACCCAAGGATGTGCCCCTTGATCTTGCCCACCACGTGCATCTCGCACGGCTTGCAATCGAACTTCAAGGTCAGCACTTCGTCTCCATGAATCAACTGCATCGGCGCCACTTTGGTTTTCACGCCGGTCACGCCCTTCGCCTGTTTTGGGCACAGGTTGAACGAGAAACGCAGGCAGTGCTTGGTGATCATCACCGGCACTTCGCCGGTTTCTTCGTGGGCTTCAAAGGCGGCGTCGATCAGCTTCACGCCGTGACGATGGTAAAACTCGCGAGCCTTCTGGTTGTAGACGTTGGCCAAAAACGACAGGTGCGCTTCGGGGTACACCGGCGGCGGCGACGTCTCGCCCTTGCGCCCACCGCGCGGGTGAGCCGCGATGCGTGCCGCGGTGAGTGCTTCGATCACTTCGCGGCGCAATGCCTTGAGCTGCGAATTGGGGATGAAGAACGCCTGCGGTGCATCCAGCTCGACAGCGGTGGCGTGGTACTCGGTGGTGCCGAGTTGGCCGAGCAGGTCGCGCAAGGTGTCCAGCGCCTGTTCCGGCTTGTTGGCTACGCCGAACGGGCCGGGCAGGGTGACGCTGGCGCTGATGCCTTCTTCGCTGGTGGCCGTCACGTGCAACTGGTCTTCGCGCAACCGAGCGGCCCACGACAAACCGATACGGCGTTCTGCCGAGGTCTTCTGCAGGGCTTGCTGCCAGTTGTGGTCGAGGTTGCGGTTCAGCGGGTGGTTGGGGCGCAGCTGATGCAGGCCGGCCGGCATCTCATTCGGTTCGACGCGGTAGCGGTAACGCTTTTCGCCGTCTTCTTCGAACTCGCCTTTAGGCTCGGCGATGTTGGCGCGAAAACCCACCACTTCGCGTTTTACCAGCACATTCAGGCCGTCGCCGTTGGACAGCGGCTCATGGGTCACCACGTGCAGGTCGCGTTTGCCGGCTTTTTCTACCACGCCGACCGGCAGGCCGGTGAAGGTCGGGGTATCGAAGGCGCCAATGTCGATCTTGCGGTCACTGACAAAGTAGTCAGTGCTGCCACGGTGGAAAGTTTTTTCCGGGTCGGGCAGGAAGAAGTGCGCGGTACGCCCGCTGGACGCACGGGCAAGGTCCGGGCGGTCTTCGAGGATTTCGTCGAGGCGCTGGCGGTAATAGGCAGTGATGTTCTTCACATAGCCCATGTCTTTGTAGCGGCCTTCGATCTTGAACGAACGCACACCGGCATCCACCAGCGCGCGCAGGTTGGCGCTCTGGTTGTTGTCTTTCATCGACAGCAAGTGTTTTTCAAAGGCGACGACGCGGCCCTGGTCATCTTTCAAGGTGTACGGCAGGCGGCAGGCCTGCGAGCAGTCGCCACGGTTGGCACTGCGGCCCTTCTGCGCGTGCGAGATATTGCACTGCCCGGAGAACGCCACGCACAAGGCGCCGTGAATAAAGAACTCGATGGCGGCGTCGGTTTCGTCGGCAATCGCGCGAATTTCCTGCAGGTTCAGCTCGCGGGCCAATACCAACTGCGAGAAACCGGCCTGGTCGAGAAACTTCGCGCGGCCGAGGGTGCGGATGTCGGTCTGGGTGCTCGCGTGCAGCTCGATCGGCGGAATATCCAGCTCCATCACGCCCAAATCCTGCACGATCAACGCATCAACGCCGGCGTCATACAGCTGATGGATCAGCTTGCGCGCGGGTTCCAGCTCATTGTCATGCAGGATGGTGTTGATGGTGGTGAACACACGGGCGTGGTAGCGCCGGGCGAATTCGACCAGTTGAGCAATATCGCTCACCTCGTTACACGCATTGTGGCGCGCGCCGAAGCTTGGGCCGCCAATGTAGATGGCGTCGGCGCCATGCAAGATAGCCTCGCGCGCGATGGACACATCGCGGGCAGGGCTGAGCAATTCTAGGTGATGCTTGGGCAAGGACATAGTTTTTTTAGTCAGGCTTGTCACGGTTGAGGTGCGCATTATGTGGCAGCTGGCAAGCTTTGGCGAGACTGCCAGCGCGGTAGCGCTTTTGTGGGAGCGGGCTTGCTCGCGATGCAGGCAACTCGGTACAGCAGGCACACCAGGTTGATGCTATCGCGAGCAAGCCCGCTCCCACAATTCAGGCCTTGGCGGCCATTGCGGTGACTTCCACGCGCATGCCTTCAACCGCCAGGGCGGCGACGCCCACGGCAGCGCGAACCGGCCATGGCTTGGCGAAATAGCGTGTGTAGACCGCGTTAAACGCCGCGCGGTCGGCCATGTCGGTGAGGTAGATGGTCAGGTGCATCACGCGGTCCATCGAGCTGCCGGCTTTTTCCAGCGCAACCTTCAGGGCTTGCAGGGTGCATTCGCTTTGCAGCGTTATATCGCCAAGCTCCAGGCTGCCATCGGCGCGGGTCGGGATCTGGGTGGACACCAGAATGCCGTTGAAGCCAATAACGTCGGATGAAATCGAGTCGGCATCGGGGTCGGGGGTGTAGCTCAGGTCGTGGTTGGCCATGCGGTAGTCCTGGCGGAAAAAAGAGTGCCAATTTAACCACAGACGCCGCCTACAACCTTACGTTTGCGGGGGTGCGACGCTGATTGGCCAGCGAATATTTGACGTCAATTAATAATTATTTTTTACCCATCAAGTCGCGTCTTTACGGGTCGATAGCCAACTGGAACACCTGGATTTTCCGCACGGCAGAGGCTAAGTCATGTTCAACAAAAAACTCAAAACAGAACTGGCGGCCAGGAGGGCCGACGTTACCGAGTACAAAGGACTGATTGCTGCACTCGAGCGCTCCATGGCCGTGGTCGAATTTGACCTTAACGGCAAGGTGTTACGCGCCAACGATAACTTTATGAGGACGATGGGTTACACCGCGGATCAACTGGCCAGCAAGTCGCACCGTGACTTTTGCTTGCCGGCGCTGACCAACAGCCCCGCCTATGCCGAGTTCTGGCGCGAACTCAAAGCCGGGAAGTTTGCTTCCGGCACGTTCAAACGTGTGCACAGCAGTGGCCGCACGGTGTGGTTGGAGGCCAGCTACAACCCGGTGCTGGATGAGCGCGGGCAAGCCGTGAAAGTGGTCAAGTACGCGTTGGACGTGACCGACAAGGTCGAACAGGAAGCCGTTACCCGCAGCAAACTGACGGCATTGGATCGCGCCATGGCGGTGATCGAATTTGACCTGAACGGCCAGGTATTGGACGCCAACCCAAACTTTTTGCAGGTGATGGGTTACGCGTTGGCGGAAATCAAAGGCAAGCACCATCGTCTGTTTTGCGAACCCAGCTTGATCAACAGCAGCGAGTATGGCGATTTTTGGCGACGCTTGAACAACGGTGAGTTTTTCACCGGGCAATTCAAACGCCTCGGCAAGCATGGCCGGGTCACGTGGCTGGAGGCCAGTTACAACCCGGTGTACGACGGTGAAGGGAAGCTGGTCAAAATCGTCAAGTTCGCCAGCGACATCACCGAGCGCGTCGAGAAGTTCGAGGAAGATTCGCGGGGTGCCTCTCGGGCGTACCATATTTCCTCGGAAACCGAGCGATTCGCCGAGCACGGCACCCAGGTGATCCAGGACACCGCCAGTGAAATGCGCCGGATCGCCGATAACATCGGCACCTCGGCCAAGCTGGTGGGGCAGTTGGGCGAGCGCTCCGAGCAAATTACCGCCATCGTCAACACCATTCGCGGCATCGCCGACCAAACTAACTTGCTTGCGCTAAACGCGGCTATTGAGGCTGCACGCGCAGGTGATCAGGGCCGTGGGTTTGCGGTGGTGGCGGACGAGGTCAGGCAATTGGCCGGGCGCACCAGCCGCTCCACGGCAGAAATTGCCGAGATGATCGGCATGATCCTCTCGGAAACCCGTGACGCTGTGACCAGCATGAACGCCACCCAGGAAGGCGCGCAGCGCGGCGTCAGCCTGGCCGACCAAGCGGGCTCGGTGATCTTGCAAATCCGCACCAGCACCAGCGATGCCGTCGAAGCGGTGAGCATGTTTGCCTCCAAACTGGATGAGTCGGAGGTAATTCCCAAAAGCGCTGTCGGCTGGGTAGGGTAGAGCCGGCCCATTAACTGCGCGCGCGATTAACGCTGCTCAAGCAGATTGAGCAGCGTTAATCGCGCGCGCGGGTTATCGGCTGACTCTGCGCCGGTGTGGGGCGGGTTTACTCGTTCACATCCATGAATTCTTCAGCCCAGGCGAGGTAGCTTTCCGGCAGCGTGTAGGTGTGCGTCAGCTCGGTAGCGCTGAGGTTGGAGGTGCTGTGGGTCAACTTGCGTTGGGCGCGCAGGCTGTCGTAAGTCGCCTTGATCGACGCAAAGTAGGCCCCGTGGCCTGCGACCACAATGCGCACGCCCAGCGCGGCCAGGCGCTCACTGTCATTGAGCTTGGGGTTGCCGTAGGTCACCAGCATCAGTGGCACGCTGAGGTTTTGTGCGATCTGCTCAAGGTGCTCGAAGTCTTTCACGCCGACCATGCAAATACCGTCCGCACCGGCCTTTTCATAGGCTTTGGTGCGCGCGATCACGTCTTCGGTCGGCAACACGCCGGCGTTCGTGCGGGCGATGATCGACAGTTCCGGGTCGACGCGCGCTTCAAGCGCCGCCTTGACCTTGCCGATGCCTTCCTCAACCGTAATCAGGTCGGTGGACTTGCGCCCGAATTGCGCGGGCAACAGCGTGTCTTCGATGGTGAGCGCCGCAACGCCTGCGCGCTCAAGTTCTTCGACGGTGCGCATCACATTCAGCGCATTACCGTAGCCGTGGTCGGCGTCGGCGATGAACGGCAACTGGGCCACACGGCCGATCCGGGTCGCCTGCTCAACGAACTCACTCAGTGTAATCAGCGCAAAATCGGGTGCCGCGAGTACCTGCAACGACGCGACTGAACCACCCAGAATGCCCACTTCAAAACCCAGGTCGGCGGCGATGCGCGCAGACATGGGGTCGAAGACGGAAGCGGTTTCAACGCAGATTTGCTTTGCAAACAGTTCACGGAATTGGCGGCGCAGCGCTGAGTGAGAAATTTTTGGCATGTTCTTTCCTGGCTCTGGTCATCGTCGAGTGACGATCAATGTCTATTCATGGTGGCGCGAGATTACCACGCAGACGAACAGGGGATTATGACGTTTGAGCATGAGCGGCGCGCCAAATGCACCGACCGAGCGCCTATAGTGGTTCTACCGCCCCGTTGATTCACCGGGTGGCCGTGAACGCCAGACAATAAAGGTGAGCATAATGAACCGCGAATTCAAACCTGACCTGCCCGACGATGTGTCAAACCCCTTGGTCGACGCCGAGTACTTTGAGTACAGCAAAGCGGCCAACCCGATCAGCGCCAATCTGATCAGCCGGATTCCTTACCACAGCTTTCCGGCAGCGCTGTATGACAGCGGCCCCTCACGGGTAGTGCCGCTTGACCTCAGTGCCGAGCTGGGCTGCGAAGGCCCGGCGACCGGGCCTGGGCTGTGCGCCAATTTCATTCGGCTGAACGCCGGTGACGCGCTGAACCTGCACCCGAATGCCACTTCACAAGTGTTTTATGTGATCGCAGGCGCGGGCACAGTGGTGCAGGGCGAGCACGCCATTGAATGGTCCGCCGGCTGTTTTATCGCGCTGCCTGGCCTGCTGCAAGCGCGCTTTCGCGCCACCCAGGATGCGCGTCTTTACTACGTGCACGATGAACCGCTGTTGCGCTACCTGGGCGTGACGCGCAGCACCGACCGCTTCTTGCCGACGCTGTATCCCGCAGCGCTGGCTAACTTGAAACTGCGCGAAGCGGCAGACGACCCGCGTGCCGAAGACCGCAGCCGTATCAGTATTCTGCTGGGCAATCGCAACTTCCCGCAGACCCGAACCGTGACCCATGTGCTGTGGGCCATGTACGGAATCCTGCCCGCCGGCTCGATCCAAAAGCCCCACCGCCACCAATCGATAGCACTCGACTTCATCATCGACTGCCCCACGGGCTGTTATTCGCTGGTCGGCACAGAGCTGGACGCGCAAGGGCATATTCACAACCCGGTGCGCGTCGACTGGTCGCCCGGCCTGGCGTTCGTGACGCCACCGGGCTATTGGCACGCGCACTTCAATGAATCCGACAAAGAGGCGTTCCTGATCCCGATCCAGGACGCGGGGCTGCAAACGTATTTGCGCGCGTTGGATATTCGGTTCAGTTGAGGAGCGACGGCCAGAGGCGACACCTGGTCAGCCAATAAATGCATTTATTGCATTTTTTGTGAATTACGTTATGCGTTATCAGTATTTTACAGGCGGCGCTCAGGCCTTCATCGTGTGCACCCCTACACAGAATGCCGAGACCGTGCGCGCGGATCGACTTGAAATGCCCGATAGGGCATCTGGAGACGAACGTGCGTTACCTGACAAAACTCGCGGCGGCCATGGCCGCCGCATTCCTGTGCCTGACCGCGAACGCGCAAACGCTGGTGGTCGGTGACCAAAGTTATAACGCCCAAGCGGTGATGGAAGCGGCGGGCGTGCTCGACGATTTGCCCTATCAGCTTGAATGGAAGCAATTTACAGCGGGGTCGCCGGTCGCCGAAGCGCTCAACGCCAACAGCCTCGATATTGGCTTGCTGGGTGACGCGCCTGTGCTGTTCCTGGGCGCATTGGGCGCGCCGATCAAGGTGATTGCAGTCAGTCGGCAAAACCTCGACGGCGTGGCCATTCTGGTCAAAAAGGACTCGCCGATCCACAGCCTCGCGGACCTTGCAGGCAAACGCGCGGCCGTGTGGAAAGGCTCCTGGAGCCAGCAACTGCTGCTCACCGCGCTGGACAAAGCCGGTGTGCCACGCGACTCGCTGGCGTTGCGCTACCTGAGCGCGCTGGACGCATCACATGCGCTTGAGGGCGGCTCGGTTGACGTCATTGCCACGTGGGAGCCCTACGTGACGCAGCTTGAGCGCCAAGGCGCACGGGTGCTGGCAACCGCCGACGGCTTGATCCCCGCTCAAAGTTTTATTGCCGCCAACGCGAAAGCCGTGGAAGCCAAGCGCGCGCAAATCAGTGACTTCCTCCAGCGCCTGAAAAAAGCCCGTGACTGGGCACGTCAAAGCCCCGGCAACACCGATGCTTATGCAGACGCCTGGGCCAAACGCACACGCGCCGATGCAAACATCGCACGCGCCTGGTTTGCCAGAGCGCGCACCACGGTCGAGCCACTCACGGCGCAGTCGCCCGTCGAGGCGCAAAAGACCGTGGACTTTTTCGCAGGCCAGGGCCTGGTCAAATCGTACCCGGCAGCCAGCCTGTTCGACCCGTCATTCGCGGCCGCATTGCAGCCCGCCGTCGCCACCACTCAGCCCTGAACGCTTGAAGGAATAGTTTGATATGACCAAAAGACAGCTCAAACTGGGCGCCTTGACCATGGGCTGTGGTGGGCCAGGCCGCCACAACCTGTGGCTTGACCCTCAACTGCCTGCCGACGCCAGCGTTAACGTCGACTGGTACATCGACATCGCGCGCCAGGCCGAGGCGGCACTGTTCGACTTGATGTTTATCGTCGACAGCCAGTTCATCACCGAGGGTTCGCCCTCTCATTACCTGAATCGCCTGGAGCCGCTGACGCTGCTCTCGGCACTTGCCGTCAGCACGCGGCATATCGGCTTGGTCGGCACGCTGACCACTTCGTACAACTCGCCCTACAACGTCGCGCGGCGCCTGGCCTCACTCGACCTGATCAGCAAAGGCCGCGCCGGCTGGAACGTGGTCACCAGCGGCGACGCCGGCACTGCCGGTAATTACAGCCGCGACGAACATTATGATTACGACACCCGCTATGGCCGGGCGGCCGAACACGTCCAGGTGGTGCAGGGGCTGTGGAACTCTTACGAGGACGATGCGTTTGTGCGTGACAGAGCCACCGGCGAGTTTCTCGACCCGAGCAAACTGCACAGCCTGAACCACAAGGGCGAGCACTTTTCGGTGGTCGGTCCGCTGAATATCCAACGCTCGCCGCAAGGCCAGCCAGTGATATTCCAGGCCGGCGATTCTGCGCAAGGTCGCGACCTCGGCGCCGCGACGGCCGATGTGATTTTTACCCATGCAGCCAGCATCGAGCAGGGCCAGGCTTTTTACCGCGACATAAAGGCCAGGGCGGCGCAGCACGGTCGCGACCCAGAGCAATTACTGATAATGCCGGGGGCCGAAATCTACGTCGGCGACACCGACGAGCACGCACGTGAAATCGAACAGCACTACCATCAGGCCGACCATAGTTTTGAGCTTGCACTGAAGGAATTCGGGCGTAATTTCGGCTGGCATGATTTCAGCCAGTACGACCTCGATGCGCCGTTTCCGCAGCAGAGCCTGGAGGCCGCACGCAGCAGCTTTTTCACCGCTGCCAAACGCATTGCAGACCAGGCCCGCGAGCAAGGTTTCAGCTTGCGCCAAGCCATAGCGTTCGGTCGACAACTGCGCCCCGGCGCTTTCGTAGGCACGGCTGAGACCGTCGCGCAAAAGATCGCCGCGTGGTTCGAAGCACGCGCTGTAGATGGTTTTAATATCTATATCGGGCACCCGGAGCAATTCACGCGTTTTACCCAGGAAGTCATACCGTTGTTGCAAGCGCGTGGTGTTTATCGCACGGCGTATGAAGGTACGACGCTGCGGGAGAGTTTGGGCTTGCAGATTCCGCGGTGTCGCCAAGGGTAGTTGCGTCCGGTCGCAGACGGTAAGCGGGCTTGCCAGTTGTCAGGCGTGGGATTTTTCGTTCAACCTGAAGACGATGCCATCTACCTTCATTTCAACGGTGTACTTGAACAGCACATTGATGTGTTTGGACATGCCAGGGAGTCGGTAGCAGTCCCATCCGCCAGTCATGCCGTTTACCGGAATTCTGTAAGGGGCGCCTGACTCCAGAGGTTCGCCGAATTGAGATTTAACCCAGGCCTGAGTCATCTTGCTGTTGAGTGGGTATGGCAGACTACCTTTGTATATTGGCTCTCCTTCGAAGCCCTTAAGAAAGGTAATAAATAGATCTTCAAACCGTTTATTACCAGCCCAGAACCCCAGCTCTATACCCGGTTCAGGCGACATCGACAAAGTGTCGCTGTCGTCAAAAATACCCTTTGGTGGACCGCCCGGAAGATACATGCCGGAGGCGATCAACTCGGGGTAAGTGCGCCCAAGAGCTTTAACCAGGTCATCGATCATTGCTGCGTTCATATCAATATCAGCCTTGTTGCTGATGGAGATTGTGCAGGTCGCTAAGCGCAGTTTTAACCTGCTCTTCGGTAAAGCCTTGTTCAAGTAGGTAAGGACTGATGGCATCAAGTTTAAAACCGTCAAATGACGCGAAAAAGCGAGCTGATTTTGCGAGATACAATGCCGCAGATGAATGGATAAATAGTTTAAGTTAAATGTGCGACGAATGACGCCAGTGAAGTAATCAAAGGGGATTGCCGGGCTCTCTAAGGCGTGACACTTGCCACCGCGCCCTTAGCCTGGTCCAGCCAGCTTTGGGAAGGTGGTACCTGGGCTTCTAATGCCTGCGAGGCTTTGAGTATCTCGATCAAGTCTTGAGTCGTGGCGGTGCTCGCCGTCAATGCAGGCGGCACCGGCAAGGCTTGCACCGCTTCTGACGCAGCGCCGGTCTCAACGGTAAAGGCGCGAATCGCCTCCAGCCCCTCAAGCATCGGCAGTGTCAGGCCGGTGGCACGGTCAAACGCACGGATGCTGGGGAAGTCCACTTTGCCGCGAATCACCGGCGTGCCCAGCGACGGAACAATCAGCCCGATCAGGTAGCGTGGGTTGCGGCGTCTGATCGTCAGGCCAACACTGGCGACCGCCAACCCCACGCCCACCACGCGTTCGGCGGTCAGCCCGATCAGGTAGCGTGGGTTGCGGCGTCTGATCGTCAGGCCAACACTGGCGACCGCCAACCCCACGCCCACCACGCGTTCGGCGGTGACCAACAGCGATAGCGGGTTATTGGTTTCAGTGTCGAAAAATATGCCGCGATAACGAAAGTAGTCGCTGAAAATTTCCCGTTCATTCAAGGCCGCGTTCATAAANACCGCCAACCCCACGCCCACCACGCGTTCGGCGGTGACCAACAGCGATAGCGGGTTATTGGTTTCAGTGTCGAAAAATATGCCGCGATAACGAAAGTAGTCGCTGAAAATTTCCCGTTCATTCAAGGCCGCGTTCATAAACCAGGCGCGCGAGTCGTGCACNCAGTGTCGAAAAATATGCCGCGATAACGAAAGTAGTCGCTGAAAATTTCCCGTTCATTCAAGGCCGCGTTCATAAACCAGGCGCGCGAGTCGTGCACGTGTTCATCAAACATCTGGATGATCGGGTAGACCTTGTCGTTTAACGATTTGCCGTCTGCGCCGAACAGGTTGGCGTAGTTCATCTCGCCGGCCTCGCGCAGGTCGGCATAGTGCTGGGTAGACCTTGTCGTTTAACGATTTGCCGTCTGCGCCGAACAGGTTGGCGTAGTTCATCTCGCCGGCCTCGCGCAGGTCGGCATAGTGCTGGGCTTCGTCTTGCGCGTTGGTCATGTACACGAGGCCACCGACCAAGGTATTGGCAAGCGTGCCAAGGCTGAACAGTTCACCGGCGGGCCAAGTCCATTCCGGCACATAGTCGCGCCGAAAATCGGCAATGGCGTTGAGCAACTGGCGACAATCCAGGTTCGGTTCATACACTTTGCTGGTGTTAAAAGCACTTGAGGCGCGGGCGCCGGTGCGACGTTCGTAGTTCAGCTTGATCAGTTGATTATCGTTTTGCGTGGCCAACTGACGTTCAGACCAGACCGGCGCCGGAGTGCCCGCGCGGTTGGCGGCATCTTCCTCAAGCTGCAGGCTGTGTAACGCTTCAAAGGCGGCGACTTCCTCGGCGGTCATGTCTGCCGCGGGGCCGTTTTTCATCAGGCGGGCGTAAAAGTCGGTGTGTTTGGCACGGCCCTTGGCATAACGGCTGATTCGCCAACCGGTGATATGCCCGGCTTCGCGGGCCATGACCGCTTCCAGCGGGCCGTTGTCCATGGCGTCTAGCCAGATGTTGAAGCGTTCGATGAGTTGGGGGCCTACGTCGTACTCGTGTTCTGTTTGTACATCCATGACTAACCATGGCCAACGCTTTTTCAACTCACTATTAAACGCTTTTGGCGGTGCTTGCAACGGCGCACCAATCTTGTAGGCCTCACTGTACATATGGTGCAGAGCGAGTTGCGACAACACCATGTGGCCGCCCTCGGCGGCCTTGCCTTGGTCGCCGGGCGGGTAGCCGCCGCCGACGTCGGAGTGCATGCCGGGGTAAATGTATTCCGCCGTGCCCTGGCGATAGGTAGACGGGCAGTTTGGATCGTCCGGGTTGGCTTTGCGCCGAATCGAGTCGACAGGGAAGCAACTGCGCTGTTCGTGGGCCGCCACCAAGTGCACGCAGTGTTCAAGAAACTCCTCGGAGTCGGACAAGCGCATGGCGCCGTCGGCCCAGCCCATATGCCCGGCAGCAAACGGCACCAGGTACGGAAGGCCGACCGAGGCCACCGTATCGAATAGCCCCATGAACACAATTTTGATCGGCAGCCCGACAAACAAGTAGCAGGTTTCACCTTCCACCTCGACCTTGGTCAGGGCTTCAAGCCAGGTCGCAAACGCTCGCGCCTCGGCGGCTCCGCGTGAAAAGCCGTAGATAAACAGACGTATCGCCATGATTTTGGGGATCGACTTGGCCGTATGTGCTGCGTCAATTTGGCTTTTAAGTTCCGCCAGCGGTTGGGCCAACACCTCTTGGCGGCGGGTGTAGCTGTTTTTGAATATCGAAGCACCGAGTGCGTCTTCGGTAAGGCTGGTGCCCATTTTTTGCACAAGGGCATAGGCTTCGGGTACTTTCAGTGGTTTCTCATCGCAAGCCCTTTTCAGCGCATCGATCAAACGGGTCAATCCCCAGTTGATCCGGTTCTCGCCCCCTGTCGACATGGTGAGCCCTTGGCTATCAGGTTTGAACTCGCCTATTTCTTTGAACTCGGTGCCAACCCCCGGCATGTAGTAAGCATAAAAACCCTCTTGCTCCGCGGCCTCGCTGTCATCCCTACCCACACTGGCGTGGTACAGGCGAGCCACATTGGTCGTGGTTGAAGGCAATGCGAGGCTGTCTGACGGTTCATGGTTGTTGGTGCCGTCGAAGCAAAGCGTGATCGTCACAATCTGCATGCACGGGGGGCCCGGATACACCAATCCAGCTGCACGGTGTTCGTCCATCGACTGTTGTTCAAAAGGATCGTAGGCCACCTGTTGCGTTCGATAATTACGCAATACATCCCCAGATATTTGCGGCAACAGCCCACCCATTTCGAAATCGGGAGTCGGGCTGAGAAATTCCGCAGCAGGCTTTTGGAGTTTTGGGGTCATGGCTTCAGACATGTGGCTGGCTCATCCATTTTTTTAGGGAAGTGGAACGGATAATCTGAGCGGCCGGGATAAGTAGTGCCCGCTGATACAGCAACCTGGTTGCAGGGTAAGAAATGCACGTTCACCAAGCCCAAGTCTTCATATGGCACCACGGCCACAACCACACGATGACGGGTGTATTTGGCCGCATGCAGCTTGTAAGCAGCCCTGTAGCCATCTGTCCCAAGCGGAGGCCAATTGGCTGAAGCATGCGGATTCGGGTCTTTCTCCCACTCAACCACGACGGTCAAACCTGGGTGCCACTTCACCGGAAGCGGCGCGCAGCAGTTCTGCTTTCCACCGCCACCATAAGGGCCGACGTTTGGCCCGCCGTTACCATTCACCGAGAACCGGTTAATCGCCGCCGAGGTATGGCTATAGCCCTAGATGGGCGTGCCTAATCGTTCAGGCTGGGGCTGCGCACAGCCCAGCAGCGACATACCGCCCATTAACAGCACAAGGAATAAACGGCTCATAAAAGGGTTTCGTGGCGCGTCAACGTCAGTGGAGGTTTGCTCAGTGCGCTTGCGATAACATCCTGGTAATGCCGCTTGTCCTGGTCAAACCAGTGCCACTGGATCACCGGAGCTTTAAAAAGCCCTTGCTGGCGGCAATCAAGTAACAACGTGAAGTGCGCAGCATTGGCCGGTGCGAACATACGCTTATCCTTTAAAACGCGACGCCCAAGCCACAGCCTGCGCAAGCTCAAATTTCAGAGCACGCTAACAAGACGGAAAAAGATTTGATGTAGGAAGCCTCCCAAGTTCGTGTGGTATCCGTTTGATACGTCGAATACGCAGTGCTTGAGAGGGCTGTGAGAATTGCGCCGAGTGCATTCGGCGCATCGGTATTTCGTAATGCGCTGCCGCTTAAACCGGTTGCCTCACCTCACGACGCACCCATTTCATCTCACCCTGCAACTCCAGCGCCTGCTCATGAAAACTCTCCAGCGAGACAGTGTGCCCAACGCTGATCAGGATCGTTTCCGGAAGCATTTCCTTGAGCAACTGATAACACCGGGCTTCGTTGGCGGCGTCCATTGCCGAGGTGCTTTCGTCGAGGAACAGCACCGCAGGGCGGGCCAGGAGCGCGCGCACGAAGGCGCAGCGCTGTTGTTCGCCGATGCTCAGGGTTTGTGCCCAGTCGCGCTCTTGGGCGAGTTGCGGGCACAGGTGTTCGAGGCCGACTTGCTGCATGAGCTGCTGCAACAGGGCGTCCTCTGCGGCAGGCGCGGGGTTCGGGTACCAGAGCGTTTCGCGCAGGCTGCCCAGGGGCAGGTAGGTTTTTTGCGAGAGCGTCAGCGTACGCTCACGGTCATAGGCAACCGTGCCTGAGGCGTGGTGCCAAAGCCCGGTGACGGCGCGAATCAGCGTGGATTTGCCGTACCCCGACGGCGCCCTGATCAGCAGGCTGTCGCCGGGCTTGAGCGCGAGGTTAAAGCCGGTAAACAGGCGTCGGCCATCGGGCAGCCAGATGTCCAGGTTGCGAATCCGCAAACCGTCGCGCTGTTGCGTCAGCACTACGTCGGAGTCGACCTTGACGTTATCCAGGCGTTTCTGGAAGCCGTCCAGCCGATCGATCACCGATTTCCACTCGGCCAGCTCTGGAAACACGCCGACCAGGTAGGCCACGGCCGAATGCACTTCGCCAAACGCCGCGCTGATCTGCGTGAGGCGCCCGAGGGTAAAGGCCCCGGCGAAGAACTGCGGCGCCATGATAAACATCGGAATCACTGTGGCGCTGCGCAGGTAGAAGGTCGAGTAGCCCATGATCAGCTTCTGCTTTTTCACCAGCACCCAAAAGTTTTGCAGCGCGGCTTCGAGGCGTTGGTTGAACCGCTGATTTTCCACGGCTTCGCCACGGTACTGGGCAACCGAGTCGGCGTTTTCGCGCAGGCGCATCAACGAGAAACGAAAATCCGCCTCACGGCGTTGCTGCATGAAGTTCAGCCGGGGCAGGGCGCGGCCGAGCCAGAAGGCGAAGCCGGTGCCCAGCAGCGCATACACCAGCGCCACCCACACCAACAGCCCCGGGATGACCACGCTTTGATCGCCCAACGGAATGCTGATCAAGCCCGAGGCCTGCCACAGAATGTTCAGGAACGAGAACAGTGACACCACCGCCGTGAGCAACCCCAGGCTCAGCTTGAGCGACTTGATGATAAACAGGTCGATGTCTTCAGCGATGCGCTGGTCAGGGTTATCGACATCGGTCTCGGTCAGTTTCAGTTTCTGGTAGCGCTGATTGTCGAGCCACTGATCGAGCATGTTGCGCGTGGACCAGCGCCGCCACATTAACGTGAGTTTTTGCTGGAAGTGAAACGCGCCGACGGTAAAGGCCGCGAGGCCGACTTGCAGCAGAATGAATTGCAGCCCGCCCACCAAAAAGCCTGGGTAGTCCTTCTCTTGCAGTGCGTTATAAAAATGCAGGTTCCAGAAGTTGTTGAGGATATTCACGCCCACCAGGCACAGGTTCATCAGCACGGTGGCCAACAGCAACAACAAGGCCGGGTATTTCTGCTCGGAGGTCCAGAATGGCCGTGCCAGGCGCCAGAAATTACGAAGTGTATGCATGAGGGCTGAAGAGGTCCGGTCGTTGGCGACGTTGAGTTTGCAGGGGAGGGAGGATAGGATCTGCCAATGCTAATCGCTTGCATTCATAAGGGAAAGCCACAGGAGCCGCGTTATCGAATTTCCAGACTGGCTCAAGCAGGCGTGGCCGCCTATTCAGCGGGTCATCCAGCTTGAACCGAATGATCAGCCGTTCATTCCACTGAGCCGCGTCGCCGCCCCCGCGTTGTTGCACCCGGTGCTGGCCGAGTTCGCCCTGCGTTACCCCGGCATCAACCAGGCGGCCGTGGTGTCGCAGTGGTCGATGAACTACATGAGCATCGTGGTGCCGGCAACACTGGCCTGCGTGCTCACCGGGCAGCGCGCAATCGACTTTTGGGGCGATGACGCGGTGTTGCGCCTGGATGCCGGGCAACCGTTGGCGTTGTATTTTTCCAGCGCCTTGTCGCCCATCACCGCAGCGGAGCGCGCCGCGTATTGGTCGCGCTGGGTGCACGAACACCTGGCGCCGTTGTTCGCCAGCCTGGCAGTGGCGGGGGGCTTGGCGCCGAAGGTGCTGTGGGGCAATTTTGTGGCGATCTGGGACGGCGCGTTTGACCGGCTTGACCCCGACTTGACCCGTGAAGGCTTTGCCGAGGCGCACCAGTGGCTGGAAACGGTCAGCGTCAACGACGGGCGCTTGAAATTGCGCGGCCTGCAACGCCAGGTGCCGTCGCCGGCCCCCGAGATTTGCCCGCGCCTGCCGCTGCGTCGGCATTGCTGCCTGCACTATCAACTGCACCCGCTGGTTGAAGGCGAGCCGTTGGTGCTCTGCGAATCCTGCCCCAAACTGCACCGCCTGCCCGTCGCCGAGCAGGTCAGCTACCTGCATTCGCTTTACGACTGAAGTTCAACCTCGGCACCGGCGCTCAGGCGCGCCTCACTCAGCCGTCCGTGTTCAATGCGCAGCAGCCGGTCGGCCAGGCCGAAATACGCATCGTCGTGGGAGATCACGATCACCAGCTTGCCGCGCTCACGCAGGTCCGCAAGAATCCGCGTGTAGAAAAAGTGCTTGAACACCGGGTCCTGATCCGCCGCCCACTCGTCGAACAGGTAGCACGGGCGGTCATCCAGATAAGCACTGAGCAGCGCCAGGCGTTTGCGTTGCCCGGTCGACAGGGCCAGCGTGGTCAGGCGGCCTTTTTCGATTTGCACCTTGTGGTCCAGTTGCAAGTGCACCAGGTAATCCTGCGCCTGCTGCACCAACTGTGGGTTGTCACCGTCGAACAGATTTTCGAACAGGCAGAAGTCAGTAAAAATCGCCGAGAAATGCTGGCGGAAATGGTGGTTGTCGTTGCTTGAGGACACCTGTTCGTCGAGCATTACGTCCCCGCTTTCCGGGCGATAAAGCCCCGTCAACAACAGCGCCAGGGTGGTCTTGCCGCTGCCATTGCCGCCGGTGATGAACACCACTTCGCTGGTATTCAACGTGACATTGATCGGCCCCAGCGTGAAATGCCCGTCCTCGCGTTCGCGGTAGTAGGTGTGGGTGACGTCACGGCACACCAGGCTGCGCACCTGAGTCGGGGCGAAGGTTTCGAGGGTTTCGCTGGCGCCGTGCATCTCGCTTTCCAGGCTGCGCACCTTGTTCAGCGCAACGCTGGCGCGGCCGAGTGTCGGCAGGGCGTGCATCAGTTCCGACAGCGGCGTGATCATGTACAGGATCGTGAGGATGTAACCGGTGACCAGGCTGACGCTCAGGTCGATAAAGTGCGGCGCGACAAACAACACCACACCGATCAGCATATAAAACACCGCATTGCCCCAGTTGAGCACCACGGCATAAATGCTCATGCCGCGCACAAAGTCGCGGCGGTATTGCTGGCTGACCGGCAACAGCAAGCGGGTAAAAAAGTGCTGGCGACGCGGGTGGTTGAGCTGCAGTTCTTTACTGCCATCGGTGAGCAGGCGGTAATGCTCGAACAACTGGTCCTTCAGCTCGCGCGCACGCGAGATCGAGGTCAGCGCACGGCGTTGCGGCCAATTGAAACTCAAGCTGCCGAGTACGATCAACAACACCGTCAAGCCCAGCAACGGCAAGCTAAGCCAGCCGAGGTAGCCGAGGCAGGCAATGATGATTCCGCCATTCACCAACAGAATCGGCACCAGCTCCACCGCTTGGCTGATGGTTTGTGTGTCGTCGGTCAACATCGCCAGCAGCCGGTGTTTGCCCAGGCGCTGCAACTGCGCATAGGGCGTGTCGATCAGCTTGGCGCTCAGGTGCAGGCGCATATCGTTGACTGCCGCCTGGCCCAGGCGCAGCAGGCTGATGTCGGAAATAATCCGCGACACCGCTACCAACAGCACCAGGCCGCCAAAGTAGAGGCCGTCAATCGGTCGCAGTTGATCGAACACTGTGAGGCTGTGGTTGATCATCGCGATCAAGCCTGCCGCCGCGAGCCCGCAGGCCAGGCCCGTCAGCGTCGCCACCAACAGCGCGCGCCACGAACGCTTGGCCATGAGTATCAGCAAATCCATTAAACCGCTCCATCTGTTGCCAGCGCCGCAAGGGCGGCCGCCAATTGTGCATGCACCGCCGGGTGCTCAAGAATGTTCAAGTGCTGCGCCTGCACCACTTCACGCGCAACAGGCGCGCTGCTCAGTTGTTGCCACTGCGGGTCGGCAAAGTCCGTCTCGCGCAGCGTGGCGTCGGCCCACCACACATGCACCGGGCAACTCAGCCGTGGCGGTTGGAAGCTGCCGAGTAACTGCTGCGTATGCTGTTGGTAACCCAGCCGCGTGTGCAGGTGTTCCCAACTGTCGCCATCGAGTTGCAAGCCCTGCTGCTGTGCCCATTGCGCGAGCGCGGGCAGGCGCTGCGCGGCCGGCAGTGTAGCGAGGTGTGCGCTCAACGCGGCGGATACCGCTGCCGGCAACTGGCGCAGTAGCGCCTGACTCTCCACGCTCAGCGCCTGCGCAGCCGAGGCTATCAGCGCCGCGACGCTGTCTTGCGTGGCCTCGCGCTGGTATTGCGAGTCAAGAATGCCGAGAAACGCCACCTGTTCGCCGCAACGCTCCAATTGCGCCGCGGCGCTGATCGCCAGCAGCCCACCGAGCGAGAACCCGAGCAAATGATACGGCCCGTTGGGCTGTTGTTGGCGCAAGTGTTCGACGTACAGCGCAGCCAGGCTATCGATGTCGCCGTCGGCCAGGCCTGCGCTGTCATCGCCCAGATACGCCGCCTGCAACCCCCACAATTGCCAGTTCGGCAGATGCGGCAACAGCGTGCGGTAATCCTGTACATGGCCGGTGGACGGGTGGAAGCAGAACAGCTTCGCGTCGCTGTCCGCGGCCGACAATCGCACCAGCGGCGACAGCTTGAACTCGGACTGCACCAGCGCTGCAAACGCCGCGACACTCGGCGCATTGAACACCGCGTTCACCGTGACCGGCGCTGACAGCACGCTTTGCAAGCGGCTGGCCAGGCTGACTGCGGCCAGCGAGTGCCCGCCCAGCGCGAAAAAGTCATCCTCGATACCCACCCGTTCCAGCCCCAGCACCTGCGCCCAGACCTCGGCCAGCAGCGCCTCCAACGGCGTGCGCGGCAAGGCGCCGCCGACGCTGTCGAGGACCTTGTCGGCCCATTGCTGCAAAGTCTTGCGGTCGAGTTTGCCGTTGCCCATCAGCGGCAAGGCGTCGACGATGCGCAAGCTCGGCAGCATGTAATCCGGCAAACGGTCCTGCGCCTGGCCGTGCAATTGCGCCACGCTCACTGAATGCCCCGGCGCGAGGGTCAGGAAGGCAAACAATTGCTGGCCCAGCTCGCCTTTAGGCAAGCACTCCACCGCCGCCTGCGCCACGCCCGGCAGGCTGGCGAGCTGCGCCTGGATCTCGTCGAGCTCGATGCGAAACCCGCGCACCTTGACCTGGCGATCCGAGCGGCCGGTGATTTCCAGGCTGGCGTCGTGCCGATAACGCGCGCGGTCGCCGCTGTGATACAGGCGCTCGCCGTCGCGCTCGATAAAACGTTCGGCGTTGTGTTGCGCATCGAGGTAGCCACGCGCCAATTGTGGGCCAGCGATATACAGCTCCGCGTGTTGCCCCGGCGCCGCCAGTTGCTGTTGCTCATCCAGCAGGTACAGGCGCATGCCGTCGAGCCGATCGCTCAGCGGCAAGCGCCGGTAGTCACAGGCCGGGTCGAGCATGTGCATCGCTACGCCGACGGTGGTCTCGGTTGGCCCGTAGTGGTTGAACAGCGTCAGTTGCGGTGCGAACTGGCGGATCGAGTGCAGCAAGCGCTGCGAGCAGCTTTCGCCGCCCACAATCAGTTGCTTGCGTGGCAACACCGCGGCGCTTTGCGCGCTGATCAGCCAGGCGTTGAGCAGCGACGGCACGATTTTCAGGTGATCAATCGGGTAGCGCGCCTGCCAGGCAGCCCAAGCCTGGGCATCCATCGCGGTTTGTTTGTCGAGCAGGTGCAGTTCGCCGCCGCTGAGCAGTGCCGGGAACAGCAGGGTGTAACCCAGGTCTGCGGCCAGCGAGGTGACCACGGCGCTGCGCTCGAAGGCGTGCAGTTGCAGGCGTGCGCAGATGCTGTCGACGTAGCTGGCGAGTTGCGCGTGCTCGATGATCACACCCTTGGGCACGCCGGTACTGCCCGAGGTAAACAGCACGTAGGCCGCGTCATTCGGCTGAATCTCGTGGCTCACGTCGGTCATCGGCGTGTGTTGCCACGCGGCGCTATCGCGCAGGTCAAGGCTGCCCATCGACGCCAGCAGCGGCGCATTGCCGTCGGCGCCAGTGAGTACAAAGCGCGCTTGCGCCTGTTGCAGGATCGCCAGGCAACGCTGCGCCGGCTGGTGCACGTCCAGCGGCACAAACGCTGCGCCGCTCTTGAGCACCGCGAGCATTGCCAGCACCATCGGCGCCGAACGGTCCATGTACAGCGCCACGCGGTCTTCGCGGCCAATGCCTTGGGCGCGCAGGTAATGCGCGAGTTGGTTGCTGCGCGCGTGCAGTTCGGCGTAACTCAGGTGCTGGCCGGGGTCGCGCAACGCCAGGTGTTCGGCAAAGCGTGCGGCACCCGCATTGAAGCGCGCAGGCACGCTGACAAAGGCCGGTGCGACGCTGGCATGCCTTGCCGCCAACGCTTGCGCAAAGCACGGCGCGTGCAGCGACAGCTCGGCCAAGGGTTTGGCCGGGTGGGTGAGGGCGTCGAGCAGCAGCGATTGCAGTTGTTCCAGCAAGGTCTGCGCGGCCTGCACGCTATAACGGTTGGCCTGATGGCACAGCGTCAGGCGGTAGGCGCCCGTCGCGTCGGCTTCGGCGACCAGCAGCAGTTCGATGCCGGCGGGGATCGCGTCTACCTCCAGCACGTTGAACGGGCTGCCCGCAGCGACATCAGGTGCCGCGCTCCACTGAAAACCATAGGCTGAGGGGGTGGCGGGCGGCGAGTATTCCTGCCACTCGCCGACCTGCTCGCAGAGCGCTTGCAAGGTCGCCAGTGCCGCGCCGAACGGGCGCTCAGGTGCCGCTTGCCAAGGCAATGGCAGGGCCTTGGCGAACAAGCCCCAGCACTCGGCGAGTTCTTCATAGTCGTCACGGCAGTCATGCACCCAGTTCAGGCTCAGGGCCGGGTTGTCACTCGCGCTCAAGCGCTGTAACAGCACACCCCAAGCGGCCATCAGCAGCTGTTCGGCGGGCGCGCTGTGCCCTTGCAACGTGGCGCTTAACGCCGGGTTGAGCGCGCAGCGCGTGGTCAGCGGCGTATCGGCCTGATCGCTGCGTGCTTCGCGGTACAGCAACTCGCTGCCGGCGTGCGCGCCCAGCGCCAGGCCGGCCCAGAATTGGCGGCCTTGTGCGGCGTCTTCATCGGCCTGCAAGTCGTGAATCCAGGCGCTGTATTGGGTGTAGGTCATCGCCTCGGCGTCAGCCACCGGCGCCTGCGCCGAACCCAGCGCCCGCGCCAGCCGCAGCAGCGTGCCACGGTCGGCGGCGAGGGCGGGCAGTTGCAACGTGACCCGCTGCACCTCATCGCCCAGCGCCTGCACGTCAACACCGATGGCGCTGGTGGCGGCGACGATCTGCAGCGGCACCTGCATGCCCGGCTCAGGCCGGGTGTGCAGGCGCAGCGCATCGTGAACCGTGGCCAGCGACGCCAGCCGTTGCTGCAACTGTGCCAGCGCGGTGGCGCCGCGCACCTCCAGCACCAAGCGTGCCGGTGGCGCGTTCGCCAGCCATTGGCTGCGTTGCTGGGGCGACAGGGCGAATGCTGCCGGGTGGTTACTCATGCCTGTTCCTCGGTGCGGTTCAGTGGTTCGCGGTTCATCATCTGGCCCATGGCAACGCAGATTTTGCGTTCACCCTCAAACGGGTCGCGAGCATGCGCCACCAGCATATTGTCGAGCATCACCATGTCACCCTTTTGCCAGGCGAAGCGCACCGCACAGGCTTCGTACGCCGCGCCGATCACCTCCATCACCGCGTCTTCAATCACGCTGCCGTCGCCGTAATAGACGTTGCGCGGCAGGTTGCCGGCGCCAAACAGGTTGATCAGGTTGCGCCGCACTTCCGGCTCCAGGCAGGCGCTGTGATGCAGTTGCACCTGGTTGAAAAACGACGCCTCGCCGGTGTCCGGGTGCGCAACAATCGCCGGGCAGTATTGGGCGATCTTCAGGTTGTCTGCCCCCAGCCATTCCCACTGCATGCCAGATTGCCGGCATTGGCGCTCGACCTCTTCGCGCTGCTCGGTTTTGAAAAAGTCTTGCCAGCGCACATCCAGCTTGTCGGTGAAGTGCCGCACGTAGAGCAGGCCCAAGGCTTTGAAGCGTTCAACGATGTCGGCCGGCAACTGCGCAAGCACTTGGCGGCAGTCGACAATCGGCGTGCAGCCACCGCGTGGCGCGGGTATCTCGCAGTAAAACCACTGCTTGCGCGGCCACTGCGGCAAGTGCGAGCTTTCGTTGTGGAACAGAATCATGTGTTGTTCCGGGTACGGCGTGGAGTGGTAGATATTCTTCCCGGACTTATTCTTCGGCAGGTCGCCATACGTGCCGAACAGGTCCGGCTCGATGGCTTGGGCGAACTGTTCGAAGGCGCTTGCGTCCGGCAGGTTAAAACCGCGAAACAGCAGGCCGCCGTGGGTGCGCAATTGCGCATTGATCCACTCACGCGCTTGCACGGCCCAGTGCACCGGGTCCAAATCCGCCAGCAGCGGTTCGATCACCAGCGGCAGCGGTTGCGCGTCACTCAAGGTGCGCGTGCGCACCTGCTCATGCGCCAGCTGGCTGACGGCGGTGGCGCGGGTGTTTTTCAGCTTGCTCATCTTCGACTGCTTGCGCTCACTGCGCGCTTGCGCCTCGTCTATGGCCACTGGCGCAGGCTGGCTGTCGCCTTCCAGGCGCCATGCCCACGTCTGCAGCGTCAAGCGTTCAAGCAGTTGCTCGAAGCCTTGTTCCAGCCGCGCAATGGTCTGCGCCTGCAGCACGCTGGTGCGATACACCCAGCGCAGGTTCAGGCCGCTTTCGTCTTCCTCGACAAACACCGCAAGGTCGAACTTGCTGGTCTGCTGCTGCGGCTCCAGGTGTTCCACCTCAAGGCCCGACAGGCTGGCCGTGCCCTGCGGGGTGTTCTGCATCACGAACAACACCTGCACCAGCGGGTTAACCCCCGGCGTGCGTGGCGGTTGCAGCGCTTCAACCAGTTTGTCGAACGGCACTTGCTGGTGCTGGAACGCCGCCAGGCAGTCTTCGCGCAGGCGTTGCAGGCGGCTGTCGAAGCTGTCGCTGTCGCTCAGACGTGCGCGGATCGGCAGCACGTTGACGAAGAAGCCGATCAGTTGTTCCAGCGCCGGTTGCTCGCGGTTGGCAAGGTCGGTGCCGACGATAAAGTCGTGCGTGCCGGTGGCGCGTTGCAACAGGCTGTTGAAGGCGTTGAGCAAGACCATGAACAGCGTGGCGCGCTGGGTGTGCGCGTACCCCTTGAGCACCTGCGTTTGCGCCGGGCTGAAGTGCTGGGTCAGCACCGCGCCCTGGTAGTCCGGCTGCGTCGGGCGCGGCGTATCCAGCGGCAACGCGATCAGGGTTGGCGCGCCGTCGAGCTGACGCCGCCAGTAGTCAATCGCACGCGCCAATTGGCGCTGCTGCGGTTCACTGCGTTGCCATTGCGCGTAATCGGCGTACTGGATCGGCAGCGGCGTGAATACCGGCGCCGAACCGCTGGCGTAGGCCTGGTAGCCGGTGATCAACTCCTGAATCAGAATGCCCATCGACCAGGCGTCCGTGGCGATGTGGTGCAACACCAGTTGCAGCACGTGATCATCCGCGCCCACCTGCAGCAAATGCGCACGCAGCATCGGTGCATGTTGCAGGTCGAACGGCTGCGCCGCGTGCTGATCAATCAGGCTTTGCAGGGCGTGCGCTTGCACGCTGATCGGCGTCAGGTTGAGCATCGGCGCCGGGTTGATCACCTGGCACGGCTGGTCGCCTTTCAGGTGGAAGCTGGTGCGCAGCGATTCATGCCGTTCCAGCACGCGTTGCAGCGCTTGCTGCAAGGCGCCGATGTTGAGCGCGCCGCGCAGCCGCACCACGCTGGTCATGTTGTAGGCCGCATTCGGGCCTTCGAAGCGTTCGAGGAACCACAGCCGTTGCTGGCTGTACGACAACGCCAGGGTCTGGTTACGCGGCACCGGCACGATGGGGTGGTCGTCGGGCACCTGAGCCTGTTGCTCTACCGCCAGCGCCAATTGCTCCAGGGTGCCGCCTTCGAACAAGGTGCGCAGCGGCAGGCTGACGTTCAGGCGTCGACGAATTCGCGAGAGCATTTGTGTGGCCAGCAGCGAGTGCCCGCCGATGGCAAAGAAGTCATCGTGCACGCTGACCGTGGCCACGCCGAGAATGTCCTGCCACAGCTCGGCCAAGACGTGTTCTGTCGGCGTACGCGGCGCCACCGATTCGCCTTCGGCCTGCTCGGCGTGCGGCAGGTCGAGTGCAGCCAAGGCCCGACGGTCAACCTTGCCGTTGGCGTTCAACGGCAACTGCGCGAGGTTCAGCCAGCGCGCCGGCAGCATATAGCTCGCCAATTGCTGCGCGAGGTGCGCGCTGAGTACCTGCTGCGCGGGCTGCCCGCCCAGGTCTGCGGTGTTGTCGAGTACGTAGCAGGCCACCAGTTGCAACGCGCCGCGCGCATCTGGCAGCGCCAATACCGCCGCGCTGTCGACCGCCGGGTGCTGCATCAGGCGGTTTTCGATTTCGCCCAGTTCGATGCGATAGCCACGGATCTTCACTTGCTGGTCGCGGCGCCCGAGGTATTCGATCACTCCATCGGCGCGCAGGCGGCCAATATCACCGCTGCGATACAGGCGCGCGCCCGGCTCGAACGGGTGCGCGACAAACGCTTCACGCGTGCGCTGCGGGTCGTGCAGGTAACCACGGCCGACACCCACGCCGCCGATGCACAGTTCGCCCGGCACGCCGATGGGCACGCTGCGCAGCTCGGCATCCAGCACAAACACTTGATTATTCGCGGTCGGCCGACCAATCGGCATGTGCAGGCAGTCATCGCCCGGCGCCTCGGTGATCGGGTAAAAGGCCACGTCATCCGAGCACTCGGCGGGGCCGTAGGCGTTCATCAATGGCACCGAGGCGAAGCGCGCAAACCAGTCCTGCGCCAGCGCCGGTGGCAGCGCTTCGCCCGTCGGCAGCAGCCAGCGCAGCGTCGACAGGCTGTGCTGCGCACGCGCCTCCTGCAACATTCCGCGCATCAGCGCCGGTACGGTTTCGAGCAGGCTCAATTGCTGCGCCTGCACTGCGTCGAGCAAGGCCAGCGGGTCATGCGCCTGGCTGTCCGGCAGGATGTGCACACGGGCGCCTACCAGCGGCGCGGCGAGGAACTGCCACACGCAAATATCGAACGCCGGCGAGGCGGTTTGGGCGATGCGGTCGTGCTCGCCGAGGCCCAGCGCCGGAACTTTGCCGAAAATGTTGTTGAGCATGCCGCGCTGTTCGACCATCACCCCTTTGGGTTTGCCGGTGGAGCCGGAGGTGAAAATCACGTAGGCCAGCTGGTCGGGGTTGTGTGTGTAAGCCACGGCCGGCTTGGCCTCGCCTTGCCAGAGTGGCTGCGCGATCAGGCAGGTGGGCTGCTTGAGAATCTGCGGCAGCACCGCGTCAAGCGCAGCGGCGGCACTGTCGCACACCAGTAACAGCGGCGCTGCACTCAGGTTCAGCAATTCGGCCAAACGCGCGGGCGGCTGTTGGATGTCCAGCGCCTGGAACGCAGCGCCGGCCTTGAGCGTGCCGATCATCAGCGTCAGCAAGGCCAGGCCACGTTCGGCGAACAGCGCCACCAGGCTTTCCGGGCCGGCACCGGCGGCTTGCAAGGCGTGCGCCACAGCGTTGGCGCGACGGTCCAGCTCGGCGTAGGTCAGCGTCTCGTGCTGATGCACAGCGGCGATCTGCTGCGGCCGACGGCGTACCTGATCGGCGAACAGCGCCGCGTAGCCTTGGCTCAGCGGGAAATCGACCGCGCTGCGGTTCCAGTCCACTTGCAGTTGCTCACGCTCGGCGGGCGGCAGCATGTGCAGGCTGCCCAATGGCGCCTCCGGTGCATCGAGCATGCTCGACAGCAGCTGCACCAAGTGGCCGAGCATGCGCTGCACGGTGTCGCTGCTGAAGCGCTGGCTGTCATACGACAGGCGAATACCCAAACGGTCGCCGGGGTACAGCACCACGGTCATCGGGAAGTTGGTGTGCACGCGGTCTTCATAAATGTCGATGCTGAAGGCATCCAGCTGCACGCTGCTGATGTCCAGCGGCGCGTTTTCGAACACCACCAGGCTGTCGAACAGTGGTTGGCCGCGCGGTACAGCGCTGCTGCGCTGAATATCCACCAGCGAGGCACTTTCGTGTTCGCGCAGGCGCGCGTTGTGCGAGAGCAAGGCCTGCAACCAGGTGGCCACCGGCGCTTGCGGGTCCACATCAATGCGCAATGGCAGGCTGTTGATGAACAGGCCGACCATTTCTTCGACACCGGCAAGGTCAGTCGGGCGACCGGCCACGGTCACGCCGAACAGCACGTCGCGGTTGCCGCTGTAGCGCGACAACAACAATGCCCACGCACCCTGAATCCAGGTGTTGGGGGTCAATTGGTAATGCTGGCAGAGCTGCTGCAACCGTTGGGTCTGGCTGATGCTCAGGGTCTGGTCGAAGTCGCCGACCTGTTCCGGCGCTTGTTCCGGGCGGGCGAGGGCTGTGTCTACATGCAGCGGCGTCGGCTCGCTGAACCCGGCCAGGTCGGCCTGCCAGAAGGCGTGCGCGGCGGCCATGTCCTGGCGTTCGAGCCAGCTCATGTAGCCACGGAACGAACGCAAGCGCGGGCGCGCTACCGGCTCCTGACGCACGATGGCTTGATAGATCGCCAACAGGTCTTCCATCAGCAGGCCGAAGCACCAGGCATCGGTGAGAATATGGTGGAAGCTGCGCACCACGGCGAAGCGTCGCTCATCCAGCTGGAACACGCGCAAGTGCGTCAACGGCGCGCTGCTCATGTCAAAACCCTGCACGCGCTGCGCTTCCAGAGCCTGGTCCATGGCTGCGCGTTGCTGCGCGTCATTCAAGTGGCGAAGGTCCTGCCAGTCGAACGCCGGGTCGGTGCTGCGGTACACGCATTGCAGCGGCTCATGGTCGTCCTGCCACCAGAACGCGGTGCGCATCATCGGGTGCCGATCAAGGAACACTTGCCACGCCGCTTGCATCGCCGGGCGCTGCAACACGCCGTCCCAGCTGTAGCGTTGCTGCATCAGGTAGATGCCGCTGTTGGGCTGAAGCAAGGTGTGCAAGAGCATGCCCTGTTGCATCGACGACAGCGGGTATACGTCTTCGAGGTTCGCCCAGTCCAGCGGTTCGGCGGCGAGGGTGGCCGCCTGTTGGTGGCACAGCGGGAACGCTTGACTCGCCGGGCGCAGCTCAGGCTCGGCGAGCAGTGCCGCCAGCGCGCTGAGGCGTTCGGCGAGTGGCGCGGCCCACTCGGCGGCGAGTGCGCCTTCGCAGCGCAGGTGCAATTGGCCGTCCTGCCAATGCGCATCGATGCGTAACGCGTGCGCCGAGGGTGTTGGCGTGTTCGCTGCCGTCACCTGCTCAAGCAGGCCGCGCTGTTCGCGGTGGCTGTCGAGGTCGCCGCGCCAATGGATCGCAACCGCTGCCTGTGGCAACTCGCGCAAGGGTTCTTGCAGGTAGGTGTTATCCGACAAGTAGCGCAAGGCGCCATAGTCGGCGCCGTGTTGCGGGTAGGCGCGCAGTTGCGCCGCGACTGCCTGCACGCGTTGCAGCAGCGTCGCGCCTTCGGTGTGCACGAACACCGGCACGGCCAGGTCCAGCGCGCCGATGATCAGTTGCGGTTGCAGGTCGGCGAGGACGATGGGCGCGTTGACCGGCAAGCGCTCGGCAGTCGCCCGTGCGGCGTGCAGGTCTAACGCGAGCAGGCCGTCGCCGCAGTGGGCGCGGCATTCTTCAACCACGGCGCTCGCCAGCAGGCTGTTCCAGTCCAAGTGCAGCACTTCGACCAAGCGCTTGAGGTCGCCGCTGGGCTTGGCGCCCAGGCAGTGCTCTATCACTTGGCTGGCGTGCTGGCTGTGCGGCAGTTGCAGCGTGTCCACCGCGGCGTATTGCAGCCAGTGTTCCCAGGCGTCGTCGAGCGCATCGCTTTCGGCGTAGGTGTGCTGGTGGCGTGCCCATTGGGTGAAGTTACCGCCGGTGTAAGACAAGCGCACCGGCCGCTGGAAGCGCAACTGGCCCAGCGCCAGGTTGAGGTCGTTGAGCAGCAACGGCCACGACGCGTCATCCACACACAGCGGGTGCGCGGCCAGCAGCAGGTGGTGCTCGCCCAGCAGGCTGGCATGCAGGCTTTGCCCGGCGTGCAGGTCAAGGCGCTCGACAGCGGCTTGGGCCACGTTGTGCAACTCGGCCTCGGTGTACTCGCCCAGCGAAACCGCTGGCGCGGCGGGGGCGACCAGCACGCGCTGTTGCCAGTCGCTGTCGAGCGCCAGCCGCAGCGCTTGATGATGTTGCTGCAGCGCGCCGAGGGCTTCGGCGAGCAGTTGAGTGTCCAGCGGCTGTGCGAGTTTCACGCAACGCCAAGTGGCGGTCAGCGGGCCTTGTTCGAGGCGCGCGCGTTGGCCGGCGCTCAATGGCAACGCATAACCATCGGCAAGTTGCTCGGCCACCGCATGGCTGGCATCGGCGCCGAGTACGCGGGCGATGTCGGCGATGGTGCGGTTTTCGAACAGTTGCCGTGGGGTGAGCTTGAGCCCTTGCTGGTTGGCCCGCGCGATGATTTGCAGGTTGAGGATCGAATCACCGCCAATCGCGAAGAAGTTGTCGTTGACACCGACCTGTTCGCGCTTGAGTACGTCTTGCCAGATCGCCGCCAGCAGCGTTTCGACTTCATTGCGCGGGGCGACGTGGGTGGCGCTCTCATCGTTGGCGGGTTGCGGCAGCGGCAGGCCGTGTACGTCGACCTTGCCGTTGCGCGTCAGCGGCAGCTCATCCAGCGTGATGAAATGCGCCGGCACCATGTAATCCGGCACGCGGCTGCTCAGGTCGTTGCGCAGCTTGACCGCTGACAGCGACTGGCTGGCAACCAGGTAGGCGACCAAACGCACACTGCCCTCCAGCTCGACCGCGCGCACCACCACTTGCTCGATCAGCGGCGACAAGCGCCGGATCTGCGCCTCGACTTCGCCGAGCTCCAGGCGGTTGCCACGGATCTTTACTTGGCTGTCGACGCGGCCGAGGAACGCCAGTTGCCCGTCGACCAGCCAGCGCACGCGGTCACCGGTGCGGTACCAGCGTTGCTGCCGGGCATCGCTGTGAAAACGCTCGGCGGTCAGGTCGTCACGGTGCAAGTAGCCACGGGCGAGGGCACCGCTGATCAGCAATTCGCCGCTGACCCCGGTGGCCACCTCGCGACCTTGCGCGTCGACCACCCGCAGTTGGCGGTTGGGCAGTGGCTTGCCCAGCGCGATACTGCGCTGGCCCGCTGTGAGTTCGGTGGCGATTGCGCCGACCGTGGCTTCGCTCGGCCCGTAATGGTTGAACACCCGCAGGCCGGGGGCCAGGCCGTTGACTTGGGCCAGCAGCGCGGGGCTGAGGGCATCGCCACCAAACACCAGCAGCGCGGTGGGCAACAAGCGCGCATCCGGCAGCGCCTGTAACAGGCCGGCGAGGTGGCTTGGGGTGATTTTCAACACATCCACCGGGTGTTGGCTGAACAGCTCGGCGAGTGCCAGTGGGCTGAACCCGCTTTCGTCATCCACCAGCAACAGGCTGCCGCCGCTGCACAGCGCGCCGAACAATTGGGTGTGGCCCAAGTCGGCGGCAATGCTCGACAGCAGGCCGTAGCGCGCGGCGGCTGGCGGTGTGAGTACGCTGTGCACCGCCGTCAGGTAGTCGACGATGGCGCGATGCTCGACCACCACGCCTTTTGGCGTACCGGTGGAACCCGAGGTGTAAATCACGTAGGCCGCAGCATCCAGCGAGTGCGTGATAGCCGGCGCGGTGTCGGGCTGGGCGGCAATCACGGCGGCCTGTTCAGCCAGGCACAGCAGTGGCGTGTGCTCGGCCAGGCGGGCCAGCAACGGCGACGCGGTCGCGCCGATCAACAGCGCGGCGCGGCTGTCTTGCAGCACATCGGCCAAACGCCCGAGCGGTTGTTTCAGGTCCAGTGGCAGGTAGGCGGCGCCCGCCTTGAGGGTGGCGAGCAGGGCGATGACAAAATCGGCGCTGCGCTCCAGCGCCAGGGCGACCAGGCTGTCGTGGCCGATGCCTTGGGCGCGCAAATGCTGGCTGAGGCGGTTGGCGCGCTGGTCGAGTTCGCGGTAACTCAGCGCGCCGTGTGCGTCACGCAGCGCCGGTTGGTCGGGGGCGGCCGCAACCTGTTGCTCAAAGCGCTGGTGCAAGCACAGTGGCGCGACGGCGAGCGGTGCACCGCGCCCGAGGGTTTGTAACTGCGTGCGCTCGGCAGCGCTGAGCCAGTCGAGTTCGCCCACGCGGCACGCTGGCTGCGCGGCCATGGCCAACAGCACACTGCGCAATTGCGTCGACAGCAGCGCCATTTCTGCATCGCTGAAGCGCTTGCGGTCGTAACTGAACAGGTAATGCAATTGCTCGCCCGGCACCACGATCAGCGACAGCGGGAAATGGTTGCGGCCTTGGGTCAGCGTCAGGCCATCGACGGCCTGCTCGCGGTTCGGGTCGGCGAAGCTCAAACCGCCCGCGTCCTGGTTCAGCGCGTCGGTGACCGGGAAGTTTTCGAACACCAGGATCGAGTCGAACAGCGCCTGCTCGGCGGCGATCTTGCTCATCGCCTTGAGTTTGCCCAGCGGCAGGTAGGCGTGGTGGCGCAGGTCGCTGTTGGCCTGCTGCAACTGTTGCAGCCAGTCCACCAACGCCGGACCTTCGGACCATTGCACGCGCAGCGGCAGGGTGTTGATGAACAGGCCGACGGTGCTGTCGATAGCCGCCAGTTGTTCCGGGCGACCGGCCACGGTGACGCCATAGATCACGTCGTCGCGCCCGGCGTGTTGGCCCAGCAGCAACGCCCAGGCGCCCTGGATCAGGGTGTTCAGGGTCAGGTGATGACGGCGCGCAAACTGCGACAGTTGCTCGGTTTCGTCGACACTCAAGCGGTTTTCGCGCTCGGCGCAAGGCGCGTCGGTGGGCGGCGTCAGGCGCAGGCCGAAGTCGGGCAATGGCGTCGGCTCACTGACGTCGTGCAGTTGCTCACGCCAAAAGCTCTCGGTGGCGGCCATGTCCTGCTCCGCCAGCCAGGCGATGTAGTCGCGGTAAGCGCGGGTCGGCGGCAGGTTGGCCGGGCGGCCATGCGCGTGCTGGTAGTAGAGCGCCAGCCATTCCTGAATCGCGATGCCCACGCTCCAGCCGTCCATGATGATGTGGTGGAACGTCCAGATCAGGTGCCAGCGCGCAGGCTCAAGCCGCACCAGCGCGAGGCGCATCAGCGGCGCGTCATTCAGCTCCAGCGGCTGGGCGCGTTGCTCCAGCGCCAACTGCTGCAGCGCGTTTTGGGTGTCGGCGCGGTCTTGCCAATCGAGTTCGGTCAACGGCAGTTGCAGGTCGCCCTGAACCACTTGATAGGCGTCGTCGAGGTCTTCCCACAGGAATGCACTGCGCAGCACCGCGTGGCGTTGCATCAGGGCTTGCCAGGCGCTGCGAAACGCGTTCAGTTGCAGCGGGCCGTTCATTTCCAGGCTCAGTTGCTGGTAGTACACCCGCGACTCGGGCTCCACCACGCTGTGAAACAGCAAACCGTGTTGCGTCGGCGAAAGCGAGTAGATGTCTTCTATGTTGTTCATTGGTGTGCGATCCATTTCAAATACGGGGAGAAAACGGCGAACGACGCAGCGTTTTCAGGCATTCGGTTTGCGCTTGAGCTTGCTCAGCAAGGTGTCCAGCGACTTCTGATTCAGCGCCTTGGCCAACGGGAAGTCGGACGGCATCAGTGCCCCGGCGTGTGGATCAAGGCAGTGTTCGAGCAGTGCTTGCAGGTGCGTCAGCAGGCGCGCCGGCAGGTCGCGGTCGGCGGCCGGGCTGACGCTGTGCCAGTGCAGGTGCAGCACGCCGTCTTCCAGCCACGCCACTACTTCACGGGCATGGCTCACCCGGTTCATGCCGGCAACCTCGGGCGGCGCCGCCAGCGTGCTGGCGCGCAGCCAACCGGCGGGCGGTTGCTCGTGGCCCAAATAGTTGAACAGCACGTCACCGGTGGCGGCCGGCAATTCACCGCGCAGGCGCAGCAAGCCGTGGCCCAAGCCTTGGCCTGGAACTGCGCGCAAGGCCTCTTTGGCCTGGCGCACCCAGTCGCCGACGCTGCCACGCGCGTTCACCCGCAGCGGGAACAGGGTGGTGAACCAACCCACGGTGCGGCTGACATCCAGCCCGGCAAAACCTGCATCACGGCCGTGGCGTTCCAGGTCGACGACGATGTCGTGGCGCTGCTCGACTTCCGCCAACGTCGCGGCGAGCGCGGCGATCAACAGTTCTTCGGGCTGGGTGCGATAGGCCGCATGGGACTCGGTCAACCATTGGTGGGTGCGCGGCGCATCCCAACGCGCCGCCAGGGTCTCGCGCTCGGCCACCGTTGCCTGTGGCCGAGGGTTAGCGGCGACCTGGCTGGCCCAGTAAGGCTGTTCGGCGCCGACGTTGGCCGCGTGCGCGTGCATCTGCTCGGCCCACTGGCGATAGGCCGTGGTTTTCGCCGGCAGTGTCGCCGGCGTACCGTTTTCCAGCGCGGCATACAGCGTCTGGAAGTCTTCCAGCAGCGGCGCCCAGGACACCGCATCGATCACCAAGTGATGCGCCACCAGGTACAGGCGTTGCGGCGTGCCTTCGAGCAGCGCGGCGGCGAACAGCGGGCCGTGTTGCAGGTTCAGGCTTTGTGCGACCTGTTGCAGTTGCTCCACGTGCGTCACGCGGGTCAACTGCGCAGGTTCGACCGCGGCGAAGTGCGCTCGCCATGCGCCGTCCACGTCGGTGAAGCGCAGGCGCAAGGCGTCGTGATGCGCGACCAGCCGGTCGAGTGTCGCTTGTACGTGGGCGAGTTGCAGTGGGCGCTCGCTGTCGGCCAGCACCGACTGGTTCCAGTAAGCGGCCTGCGGTTGTTGCTGGTCGAAAAACCACTGGTGCAGCGGCATCAACGGCATCGGGCCGACGATGTCGCCTTGCTCGGCCACGGCCAGCAGCGGCGTGATAACCAGGGCCAGTGCCGCCGGGGTTTGCGCGCGGAACAGGTCTTTCGGCGTCAGCGCGTAACCGTGGTCGCGCAAGTGTGAGATCAACTTCAGGCCGAGTATCGAGTCACCGCCCAAGGCGAAGAAGCTGTCTGCAGCACCGACCGCGCGGCCAGCGGTGAGGCTGTCGCCAAGCAACTCGCTGAACAGTTGGCACACCAGGCTTTCCAGCGCAGTGCGCGGCGCCACGGGTTCGTGTTGCGTCTGTGGCAACGGCAGCGCCGCCAAGGCTTTGCGGTCGAGTTTGCCGTTGCTGGTCAGCGGCAGGCTCGGCACCTCAACCCAGACCGCAGGCAGCATGTAGGCCGGCAACTCGGCGCCGAGCGCAGCGGCCAGGTGCGGCTGCGGCGAGTGGCTGCTATAGAACGCCACCAAGCGGTTATCGATGACCAGTGTGCACACGCCGGTGATGCCCGGTTGAGCCAGCAACGCGGCGTCGATTTCGCCCAGCTCGATGCGCTGGCCACGCAGCTTGACCTGATGGTCGAGGCGGCCGAGGTAGTCGATATTGCCGTCGGCGAGGAAGCGGCAACGGTCACCGGTGCGGTACAGGCGTTCGCCATTCACCATCAGGAAGCGTTCGGCGCTGAGGTCATCACGTTTCAGGTAGCCACGCGCGACGCCGACACCACCGATGTACAGCTCGCCGATGCTGCCAATCGGCAGCGGTTGCTGGGCGTCATCGAGGATGTACAAGCGCAGGTTGGCAATCGGTTTGCCGATGGGCACCACGCTATCGGTGACCGAGCAGCGCCATACCGACACGTCAATTGCCGCTTCGGTCGGGCCGTACAAGTTGACCAGCGCTGCCGGGTGTTGCGCCATAAAGCGCTGCACCAAGTCGACCGGCAGCGCTTCACCGCTGGCGAACACTTGGCGCAGGCTGCGGCAGTCGGCCAGGCTCGGCTCTTCGACAAACGCGCGGAGCATCGACGGCACAAAGTGCAGCGTGGTGATCTGTTCCTGCTGGATCAACTGGCTGAGATAGGCCGGGTCACGATGGCCGTCGGGGCGTGCAACCACCAAGGTCGCACCGGTGATCAGCGGCCAGAAAAACTCCCAGACCGACACGTCGAAACTGTACGGGGTTTTCTGCAAGACTCGGTCATTCGGACCAATCGGGAACGCGTCCTGCATCCAGTGCAGGCGGTTCATCAGCGCGCCGTGCTCGTTCATCACGCCTTTGGGCTGGCCGGTGGAACCGGAGGTATACAGCACGTAGGCGAGGTCACTGGCCTGGACGGTCAGCGGGTCTGCGACAGGTGCGTCTGGTAGCGTCTCCAGCGTCCAGGCGGTGTGGCCTGCGGGCAAGCGTGGCAGCCACTGCGTTTGCGTCAGCGTCACTTGGGCGTCTGCGTCGGCAATCAAAAACGCCAAGCGTGCCGCCGGCAGTTCCGGATCCAGCGGCAACCAGGCCGCACCGGCATGCACCACGCCGAGCAAGGCAACGACCATCTCCACGGAACGCTGCATGCACACCGGCACAATCGACTCGCGGCCAATACCGGCGCTGCGCAGGGCGCGGGCGACGGATTGCGCGCGCTGGTCCAGCTCGGCATAGCTGAGGCGCTGGCCTTCGAACACCAGTGCCGTTGCGTTCGGGGTCAGTGCGGCTTGCTGGGCCAAGGCCGTGTGCAGGTTGCTTGGGCCTTTATAGTCACGCTCGGTCGCGTTCCACTGCGCAAGCTGCGCCTGGTCCTGCGACTGCGGGAAAAGCTCGACCAGCGCGCGTTCCGGCGCAGCCACCAGCGCATCGAGCAGGGCACACCACTGCGCGCTCCAGCGTTGCATCGTCGCGGCGTTGAACAGCGCGGCCTGGTATTCCAGCGTGAGGCGCATGTCGCTGCCGTCGTCGTGGACTTCCCAGCTTTGTTCGAACTTGGCGTCGATGGCCGGCAGCGTCTGTTCCGTCAGGCTCAGGCCCGGCCACTGGCGGCTGTCCATGCGGCCATGGTTGAGCGAAAACAGCACCTGAAACAGCGGCGTGCGGTTGAGGTCGCGGCGCTGGGCCACGGCGCCGACCAAGGTGGCGAAAGGCAGGTCGGCATGCGCCTGGGCGGCGCGCAGGTCGGCTTCCAGGTTGGCCAACAAGGTCGCCGCCGGGGCCTGTTGATCGACCTCGCTGCGGAGCACCAGCGTGTTGACCAGGCACGCCAGCAGCGCCTGGGTTTGCGGCTGATCACGCTGGTCGGCCGGGGTGCCCAGGCGAATCTCGCGCTGACCGCTGTAACGTGCGAGCAATGCGCTCAGGGCCGTCGCCAGCACCACGTACGGCGTGCTGCCGCGCAGCCGCGCAAACTCGCGGATCGCGGCGGCGCGCTGGGCGCCAAGGCTGACGCTCAGCTGACCGGCGCGCCGATCCGCTTCGGCGGCGCGTGGCTGGTCGAGGGGCAGTTCGAGGGCATAGTCGTCCTGGCCGAGGTGCTGTTTCCAGTAGTCCAGGCTGAGCTGGCGTCGGGCCTGAGTGTCCGCTTGGTGTTGCCACACGGCGAAGTCAACATAGTCGATCGCCAGTGCAGCCCAGCCCGGCGCTTGCGCGTCGAGGCCGGCACGGTAGGCCTGCGCCAGTTCGTCGATCAACAACTGCATGGCCCAGCCATCGGTGGCGCTGTGGTGCAGGCACACCAGCAGCAGGTGTTGGTCGCTGCCGTGGCGTTGCAGCAACTGCGCGCGCCACGGGGCGGCATTCGCCAGGTCAAACGGGGCCATCAAGTCAGCCTGTGCCTGGCCGCACGCGGTGTTCCAGTGATCGGTGGCAACCTCGGTCACGCGCAGCGCCGGGCCTTGCGCGTCGATCAGCAATTGCGCTTCGCCAGCGACGTCGACAATGCGGCTGCGCAACACCAGGTGGCGCTCACTGACCAGGTCAAATGCCTCGCGCAACACGGGCACGTTGAGGTTGCCGTTCAAGCTCAGTGCGAACGGCATGTGGTATTCGCGCGACTCCGGCACCAAGCGGCTGAGCATCCAGAAGCGCTGTTGCGCCAGGCCCAGCGGCAATACTGCCGGGCGCGGTTGCGCAGTGATCAGCTCGCCAGGCAACGCATCGCGCAGGTGCGCGTCCAACGCCGCCACCGTCGGTTGGGCAAACACCAGCGCCAATGGCAAGCTGACGTTGAGGCGTTCACGCACACGGGCGACCAAGCGCGTGGCGAGCAACGAATGCCCGCCGAGCTGAAAAAAGTTGTCGTCGATGCCGGGCAGCGGGCATTCCAGCACCTCGCTGAACAGTTCGCAGAGCAGCGTTTGCGTGGCGTTGTGCGGCGCCCGGTGCGCCTGTTCGCGCGGCGCGTCCGGCAGGTTGATGGCGGCGAGCGCTTTGCGGTCGAGCTTGCCGTTGCTGTTCAGCGGCAGGTGGTCGAGCTGCACCAGCAGGCTTGGCAGCATGTGCGTCGGCAGCTGATTGCCGAGTGCCGCGCGCAGGCTGGCTTCATCAATGTCGCCACTCCAGAAACTCACCAGACGCTGATCCAGCAGCAAGGTGGCGGCGTCTCGCACGCCTGGCTGAGCCAGCAGCGCGGCGTCGATTTCACCGAGTTCGATACGCTGGCCGCGCAGTTTGACCTGATGGTCGAGGCGGCCGAGGTACTCGATATTGCCGTCGGCTAGGAAGCGGCAACGGTCGCCGGTGCGGTACAGGCGTTCACCGTTGACCATCAGGAAGCGTTCGGCGCTGAGGTCATCACGTTTCAGGTAGCCACGCGCGACACCGACGCCACCGATGTACAGCTCGCCGATGCTGCCAATCGGCAGCGGTTGCTGGGCGTCATCGAGGATGTACAGGCGCAGGTTGGCGATCGGTTTGCCGATGGGCACCACGCTATCGGTGACTGAACAGCGCCATACCGACACGTCAATTGCCGCTTCGGTCGGCCCGTACAGGTTGACCAGCGCCGCCGGGTGTTGCGACATAAAGCGCTGCACCAAGTCGACTGGCAGCGCTTCACCGCTGGCAAACACTTGGCGCAGGCTGCGGCAGTCGGCCAGGCTCGGCTCTTCGACAAACGCGCGGAGCATCGACGGCACGAAGTGCAGCGTGGTGATCTGCTCCTGCTGGATCAACTGGCTCAGGTAAGCCGGGTCGCGATGGCCGTCGGGGCGTGCAACCACCAAGGTCGCACCGGTGATCAGCGGCCAGAAAAACTCCCAGACCGACACGTCAAAGCTGTACGGGGTTTTCTGCAGTACGCGGTCGTTCGGGCCAATCGGGAACGCGTCCTGCATCCAGTGCAGGCGGTTCATCAGCGCGCCGTGCTCGTTCATCACACCTTTGGGCTGGCCGGTGGAACCGGAGGTATACAGCACGTAGGCGAGGTCACTGGCCTGGACGGCCAGCGGGTCTGCGGCAGGTGCTTCTGGCAGCGTCTCCAGCGTCCACGCCGTGTGCCCAACGGGCAAGTGTGGCAGCCACTGCGCTTGCGTCAGCGTCACTTGGGCGTCTGCGTCGGCAATCAAAAACGCCACGCGTGATGCAGGCAATTCCGGGTCCAGCGGCAACCAGGCCGCACCGGCATGCACCACGCCGAGCAAGGCAACGACCATCTCCACCGAACGCTGCATGCACACCGGCACAATCGACTCGCGGCCAATACCGGCGCTGCACAGGGCGCGGGCGACGGATTGCGCGCGCAGGTCCAGCTCGGCATAGCTGAGGCGCTGGCCTTCGAACACCAGCGCCGTTGCATTAGGGGTCAGTGCGGCTTGTTGGCTCAGGGCCGTGTGCAAGTGCGTCGGCCCAGGGTAATCGCGCGCGGTAGCGTTCCATTCCAGCTGCTGCTGACGCTCGGCGGGCGTCACCGCTGACCAGTCGCCAAGGCGCATCTGTGGCGTTTCCAGCATGGTTTCCAACAGCGCTTGCCATTGCGTCAACCAGCGTTGGGCGGTGGCGTGGCTGAACAGCGCGCTGCGGTATTCGAGCAACACCGACAGCACCTCGCCGTCGTGCACTTCCCAGTTCAGGTCGAATTTGGTTGCGCTGGCGGTGACCGCACGTTCGCTGACCTGCAATTGCGGCCACTGGCTGGCACTCGCGGCGCCGTTCTGCATCACCAACAGCACCTGGAACAACGGCGTCTGGCCGAGGCTGCGCTGCGGCGCGAGGTGTTCGACCACTTGGTCGAACGGCACCTGTTGATGCTGTTGCGCGTCCAGCACGGTATTGCGCACCTGATCGAGCAAACCGGCGAAATCCAGGCTCGGCTCCAGGTCGGCACGCATCACCACGGTGTTGACGAAGCAACCGATCAGCGGCTGCAACTCGGCCAACGGCCGCTGGGCCACCGGGCTGCCGATGCGCACGTCGCGCTGGTTGGCGTAACGCCCAAGCAGCAGTTGCGCGGCACTCAGCAACAGCATGTACAGGGTCGCACCGCGCTGTTGCGCAAACTGGCGCAAACGCGTGGTCAGCTCGGCGGGCAGTTGCAACTGCACCGAACCGGCGCGCGGGTCGAGCACCTGCGGGCGCGGCTGGTCGGTGGGCAGTTCGAGCCGGTAGCCTGGGTCTTCAAGCTGCGTGCGCCAGTACGCCAGTTGGCTGTCGAACAGCGCGTGCTGCGCAGGCTCGCGTTGCCACACGGCGTAATCCGCGTAGTGCAGCGCCAGCGTTGGCAGGTTGGGCGTGCGGCTCTGGCAGTGTGCGCTGTAACACTCGGCCAATTCGTCGAGCAGGTTCTGGGTGGACGCGTCGTCGGTTGCGCAGTGATGCAGGGTCAGCACCAACAATGCCTGGCGGTTGCGCTGAAGCAATGTCGCGCGTATCGGCACTTCGCGCGCCAGGTCGAAGCGCTGCGCGGTGGCGGCCTGGATCGCGGCGTCGGTCAGTTGCTGCCAGCGTTGGTCGTCGACGCCATCCAGCGGCGTCAGGCCCAGCGCCAGCTCAAACCACGGCTCAATCACCAACGCCAAGTCACCTGCGGCTTCACGCACGATGCGGCTGCGCAGGATTTCGTGGCGTTGAATCACCGTGTTCAGCGCCGATTGCAGCGCCGCCAGGTTCAGCTCACCGTCGAACTGCACGGCGCTGACCACATTGTATTCACTGACGCCGCTCAGTTGTTCGAGGAACCACAGGCGCTGCTGTTCGAACGACAGCGGCAAGCTGGCGGGGCGCGGCGCTGGCACGAAGGTTGCGGCAGGGCTTTGCAGCGGCTGCGCCAGCAACGCGGCCAGCGCTTGCAAGGTTGGGTGTTCGAACACCGCACGCAGCGGTGGCACCGAGGCAAATTGCTGACGCAAGCGTGCAAACAGCACCGCCGCCAGCAACGAATGGCCGCCCAGGTAAAAGAACTGGCTGTCACGCCCGATTGCGCTCACCGGTACAGTCAGCAGATCGGCCCACAAGGCCGCGAGTTGGCGTTCGGCGTCGGTACGCGGCGGGTCTTGCGCGTCTGGTTCGGCCTGGGTGTCTGGCGCGGGCAAGGCCTTGCGGTTGAGTTTGCCGTTATCGGTCAGCGGCAATTGGTCGAGCACCACGAACGCCGAAGGCACCATATAGTCGGGCAGCGCGGCGCCGAGGCTGTTGCGCCAGGCATTTACATCAGCCGCGTGGTCGGTGGTGACGTAGGCCACCAGGCGTTTGTCACCGGGCACGTCTTCGCGCGCCAGTACCACCGCCTGACGCACGCCGGGTTGCGCGCCGATCAAGGCTTCGATCTCGCCGAGTTCCACGCGGAAACCACGAATTTTGACCTGATGGTCCATGCGGCCAAGGTATTCAAGCTGGCCGTCCGGCAGCCAGCGCACCAGGTCGCCGGACTTGTACATGCGCGCCTTTGGCAGCGGCGAAAACGGGTCGTTGATAAATACCTTGGCGGTTTGTTCGGCGCGGTTGAGGTAACCCAAGGTCACCCCGGCACCGCCTATGTGCAGCTCGCCGGGCACGCCCACCGGCAGCGGGTTAAGGAACGCATCCAGCACGTAGGCACGCACGTTGGCGATTGGCCGGCCGATGATCGGGCGTTGCGGGAAATCTTCCACCGCGCAACCGGTGGCGTCCACCGTGCACTCGGTCGGCCCGTAGGTGTTGAAGAAGCGGCTGCCGCGGATCGACGGCAGGCGTTGCCAGAGCTGTGCGTCCACCGCGTCACCGCCAAACAGCACAAAGCGCGGCAGGTAGGTGTCGCCACGGCGCACACCGTCGGTTTCGAGCAGGCTCTTCAGCTGCGCCGGGGTGCATTCGAAGGCGTCCAGGCGCGTCTCTTGGAAAAACTGCGCGAGTGCAGCCGGGTCGTAACGCACGTCTTCGGGCGTGAGGTACAGACTGTGGCCGTCGAGCAGCAAGATCAGCTCGGCGACGGAACTGTCGAACGCGAATGAATAGTTGAAGCTGGTGCGCATCGGCTGGTCGGTGTAGCGCCGGTACAGGCCGTGGATACGCGCCCACGCGAGGTTGACCACGGACGCGTTGGTGACCAGCGTGCCCTTGGGCTTACCGGTCGAACCCGAGGTGTACATGATGTAGGCCAGGTCGTCCGGCCCCGCGATTGGCGCGAGGTTGTGGCCTGGCTGCGCGGCGAACAGCGCGGCATCGGCGTCCAGGCGCAAGCGCGGCAACTGGCTGCCGAGCTGTTCGAGCAGGCCTAGCTGGCCGAGGAACAACAGCGGTTGTGCGTCTTCAAGCATGTACGCCAGGCGCTCCACCGGGTAGCTCGGGTCCAGCGGCACGTAGGCGCCACCGGCCTTGAGAATGCCCAACAGGCCGATCAACAGCTCCAGCGAACGCTCGACACACAGCGCCACCGGGCTATTGGCAACCACGCCTTGCGCCCGCAGCGTGTGCGCGACCTGGTTGGCGCGCCGGTTCAATTCGGCGTAGCTCAGGCGTTGACCTTCAAAGCACAACGCATCGCGCTGCGGGGTGCGCTCGGCTTGCTGTTCAAACAACTGGGCGAAGGTCAGGTGCTGCGGCACCTCCATCTCGGTGTGGTTCCACTCGACCACAGTGCGTTGCCATTCGGCCGGCATCAGCAAGGGCAGGGCGGCGACTGCGCGCTGTGGCTCGGCCAGCGTTTGTTCCAGCAAATGTTCCAGGCGCGCGAGGGTTTGGCGCGCGCTGTCTTGGGTAAACAGGTCGAGGGCGAACATCAGCTCCAACTGGATCGGCGCATTGGCCGGGCACAGCACGTGCAGGTCGAGGTCGCATTCGGAATGTTTGAGCGGCGTGTCGAGGGCTTCGAAGGCCAGCCCGGGGAACTGCAAGCGCGACTCCATGGCCAATTGCTGCGCGACCATCACTTGATACAGCGGCGCATGGCTGAGGCTGCGCGGCAGTTGCAGGCTGTCGACCAACTGCTCGAACGGCAAGTCCTGATGCTGCAGGCCTTCGCGCAAACGGCTGGCGATTTGGCCGACCAACTCACTGAAGTCGGTTTGCGCGGTGAAGTCAGCGCGAATCGCCAGGTTGTTGAGCAAAATCCCCAGCAAGCCTTCGGTGCCTGGTTGCTCGCGGTGGGTCACGGGCGTGCCGATCAGCACCGTGGCGTCGCCACTCAAACGGTGCATCAGCACCGCAAAGCCTGCGAACAACACGCAGAACGGCGTGGTGCCCAAGCGGCTGGCGAAGGCTTGCACGCGGCCGCTCAGGTCGGCGCTGAGTTCACGCTGTACCAGGCCTGCGCGGTAGCTTTGTACCGACGGCCGTGGGTGGTCGGTGGGCGACGCCAGCAACGGGCTGGCGTCCTGGTCGCGGCGGTCGAGGGTGCGCGTCCAGTAATCGAGCTGACGCGTGAGTTCGGCGCCTTGCAGGTGCTCGCGCTGCCACAGCGCAAAGTCGGCGTATTGCAGGGGCAGGGCGGGCAATTGCGCGGCGCTGCCGTTGCAACGCGCTTCATAGCCCAGCGCCAGTTCGCGCAGGGCGATGGTTGCCGACCAGGCGTCGGAGACCAGGTGATGCAAGGCGATGCCCAGCACGTGTTGGCCTGGCGCCACTTTGAGCAGGTGCGCACGCAGCAGCGGTGGCGCGGTCAGGTCGAACGGTTGTTCAAAGGTCGCTTGCAGGGCGCTGAATTGCGCGCCCTCACGCGCCGTGGCGCTCAGGTGCGACAAATCTTCGAACGGCAGCGCGAAGTCCAGCGCCGCGCTGATGTGCTGGCTCGGCACGCCGTCGACGCTGCGGATGCCGGTGCGCAGGATTTCGTGGCGTACCAGCAAGTCATTCAGGCTTGCCTGCAGCGCCGCAATATTGAGTTGACCTTCGAGGTGCAGGGCAAACGGGATATTGAACAGCGTGGTGCCCGGTGTCAGTTGCTCGATAAACCACAACCGTTGTTGCGAGAACGACAACGGCAGCAGCGCTGGCCGAGGCTTGGCCTGCGGCGCACTGTGCGCGGCGGTGTGCGCTGTGGCGGCGTGCGCCTCACGCTCGGCGATGGCCACGGCCAGCAGGGCGACGCTCGGCTGTTCGAACAGCACGCGCAGCGGCAGGTCGAGTTTGAACTGGCTGCGCAGGCGCGCGACGATCTGGGTCGCCAGCAGCGAGTGGCCGCCGAGCGTGAAGAAATTGTCTTCCACGCCGACGCTGTCGCGACCGAGCACCTGCGCCCAGATAGCGGCGATGGCCGCTTCGCGTTCGTTGCGCGGTGCGATGCTTTCCAGCGTGTCGGCCTGCCAGTTCAGTTGCAGCGCGGCGAGGGCTTTGCGGTCGACCTTGCCGTTGTTGTTCAGCGGCAAACGTGGCAGGCATTCAAAGGCCGCCGGCACCATGTACGGCGGCAGTTGCGCGCGCAGGTGTTGGCTTAAGCCGCTGTCGCCCAGCGTGTCGTCATGCGCCGACCAGTAGGCCACGAGCCAGGCTTCGCCGACGCTGTTCTCGCGCAGCAGCACGGCGGCTTCGCGTACGTTCGGGTGTTGGGCCAGGCGGTGTTCGATTTCAGTCAGTTCGATGCGGTGCCCGCGCAATTTGACTTGCTGGTCGCGCCGGCCGAGGTATTCGATCACCCCATCGGCGCGCCAGCGGCCGAGGTCGCCGCTGCGGTACACGCGGCCGTCGAGGTGCGGGTGCTGGATAAAGGCCTCGGCGGTACGCTGCGGGTCGTGCAGGTAGCCACGGCCGACGCCGACGCCGCCCACGCAAATTTCCCCGGCCACGCCAATCGGCACTGGGCGCAGGGCTTCATCCAGCACGTACAAGCGGTTGTTGGCCGTCGGCTGGCCGATCGGCATATGGCTGATGCTGGCGTGCGGCGCTTGGGTAATCGGTTGGAACGCCACGTCGTCCGAGCATTCGGCCGGGCCGTAAGCGTTCATCAGCGCGATGCCGGGGAATCGCGCAAACCAGTCGCGGGCCACCGTCGGCGGCAGTGCTTCGCCGGTCGGCAGCACCCAGCGCAGGTCCGGCAGTTGCAAGTCGCACGGGCACAGCGCAAGCAGCGTGCGCATCAGGCTCGGGACGATTTCCAGTACATTCAGGCGCTCGCTGGCGAGCACCTGCAACAGGCGTTGCGGGTCGTGGGCAATCTCGTCCGGCAGAATATGCACGGTCGCGCCGAGTACTGGCGCGGCGAGGAACTGCCACACGCAAATGTCGAAAGCCACCGACGCGGTCTGCGGGATGCGGTCAGCGGCGTTCAGCCCCAGCGCCGGGACTTTGCCGAAAATGTTATTGAGCATGCCGCGTTGTTCGACCATCACGCCCTTCGGCGTGCCGGTCGAACCCGAGGTGAACAGCACGTAAGCCAGGCTGTTCGGGCTGCCAAGGGGCGCCAGCGGCGCGTCGTTCGGGGTGTTCCAGGCCGCTTCGGCAAACAGCGCCGTGGGCGCGAGGTCGAGGCCGCTGAGCAATTGATCAAGTAGCGTGCGGCAATCTTCAGTCGCCACCAGCAGCGGCGCGCGCGACAGGGTGAGGATCTCGCGCAGGCGCTCCGGCGGGTGATTGACTTCCAGCGGCAGCATCGCCGCGCCGGCCTTGAACACGGCAATCATGCAGGTTAACAACGCCAGGCCACGCGGCGCGACCAGCGCGACCAACTGGTCTTCGCCAGCACCGGCGGCGCGCAGTGCATGCGCCAGGCGGGTGGCGCGCCGGTCCAGCTCGGCGTAGGTCAGCGACTCACCGTCGCAGACGGCGGCAACCTGCTCGCCGCGCTCTGCGACGTGCCTGGCAAACAGCTCTGCGTAACTTTTGTCCAGCGCAAACTCATGCGGGTTCACCGCCCATTCGCCGAGCAATTGCTGACGCTCGTCAGCGGCCAGCAGCTCGAAACTGCCCAGCGGCGCCTCGGGCGCGGCGAGCATGCCGCGTACCAGGCTCGCCAAGTGGCCGAGCAAACGCTGCACGGTGTCGGCCTCGAAACGTTCACGGTCGTACGACACGCGAATGCCCAGTTGCTCGCCGGGCAGGATCACCACGGTCAGGCCGTAGTGGGTGTGCACGCTGTGGTCCATGCCATCAAGGGTGAACTGGAAACCTCCGTGCAGAATCTGTTCGTCAATCGGTGCGTTTTCAAACACCAGAATGCTGTCGAACAGGGTTTCGCCACGCGGGAAATCGCTCCAGCCCTGAATGTCGGTGAGCGGCGTGTGTTCAAAGTCGCGCATGTCGACGTTGAGCCCTTGCAGCGCGCTGAGCCAGTCACCCAAGCGCGCTTGCGGGTCGACGCTGACGCGCAGCGGCAAGGTATTGATGAACAGGCCGATCATTTCGCCGACGCCGGTAAGCTCGGCCGGGCGCCCGGCCACGGTGACGCCGAAGACCACATCGCGTTGCCCGCTGTAGCGCGACAGCAGCAGCGACCATACGCCCTGGAAAAACGTGTTCGGGGTAATCCGGCGGCTGCGGCAGAAGCTGGCCAAGGCCTGGGTGTCGCTTGCGCTGAGGTGAATCAACTGATCGGCGACCAGCACCGCGTCGGTGTAGCGGTCGCGCGTCACGCCATTGTCGACCGTCAACGCGGTCGGTGCGTTAAGCCCTTGCAACTGCCCGCGCCAAAACTGCTCGGCTTTGCCCGCGTCCTGGCGTTGCAGCCATTGAATGTAGTCACGGAATGGCCGCGGGCTTTTGATCTGTGGCGTGCCACCGTTGCACAAGGCCTCGTAGACCTTGAGAAAGTCCACGGTCACCAAGGAGATGCACCAGGCGTCCATCAAGATATGGTGGAAGCTGCGGATGAATTCATACGACTCGTCCGCCAGACGCACTAGGCGAAAGCGAATCAGCGGCGGTTTGGAGAGGTTGAAGCCGAGCTTCTGCTCATCTTCCAGCAGCGTACGAATACGCGCTTCCTGTGCCGCCGGCGCCAGCCCGCGCAGGTCGAGGGTATCCAGCGGCACCTTGACCTCGCGGTGGATCACCTGCACCGGTTGCTTCTGGGTTTTCCACTGGAAACTGGCGCGCAGCGACGGGTGCATCGCGACCACTTGACGCCAGGACTCAAGGAACGCGCTTTCATCAATGGCCCCACCGATGCGGTAACGATCCTGCATCAAGTACACGCCGGAGTCTTCGTGCAGCAGGGAGTGGAACAGCATCCCTTGTTGCAGCGGTGACAGCGGGTAGACATCTTCGATCGGATTGCGGGTGGTCTGTTCGGTGGTCATTCAAAACGTCCTGCAAAAAAGGGGCTACGGCGCCAGGCGCGGCGGTTACAGGTCGGCGTCGTTGAGCTCGGCCATCAGCGCGTTGAGTTCGTCTTGCGACATTCCGGAGGCACTGAACTCTGCGCTCTCGGCTTCGACATGACGGGCGTCCAGTGGCTGCGCGACGCTGGCCATGGCGGCAATGGTCTGGTGTTCAAACACATGCTTGGCCGACAGCGCGATGCCGTGTTCATGCGCCTGCGCCACCACTTGCAGGCTGAGGATCGAGTCGCCGCCAATCGCAAAGAAATTCTCGGTGACGCTGATGCTCGACAGCTTCAAGACCTTGGCGACGATGGCGTGCAGCGTGGTTTCCATCGGCGTGCGCGGGGCAACGTGGGTGCTTTGGTCAAAGGCGTCCGGGTCGGGCAATTGGCGCGTGTCGAGCTTGCCGTTCGGCGTGCGCGGAAACGCGCTGAGGGTCAGCACGCGCGCGGGCACCATGTACGACGGCAGGCGCTCGCCCAGGTAGCGCTTGAGCGCTTCCGAATCCGGCGCGTAGCCATGCGCGGCCAGCACGTAGGCGAGCAGGCGTTTGCCGGCAGGTTGGTCCTGCACGATCACCGCGGCTTCGCGCACGTCGCTGTGGCTGCACAGTTGGCGCTCGATTTCGCCCAGCTCGATGCGGTAGCCGCGCAACTTGACTTGATGGTCCTTGCGCCCCAGGAACGCCAGGCGCCCGTCGGCCAGCCAGCACGCCAGGTCGCCGGTGCGGTAGGCGCGGGTGCCATCGGCGAGGGTCACAAAGGCCTTGGCGGTTTCAGCGGGTTTGTTGCGATAACCGCGCGCCAGGGTCGGCCCGGCAAGCACAATTTCGCCGGGTTCGCCGATGCCGCTGGCGGCCTCGTGCTCGTTCAATACGCGCAGGTCCATGCCGGCAATCGGTCGGCCGATGGTCAAGGCGCGCTCAGGGCTGAGCACGTCGCAGGTCGCCCACACGGTGGCTTCGGTCGGCCCGTATTCGTTGACCAGCAGGGCGTGCGGCAAGGCTTTACTGTGCTGGGCGATCAGCGACGGCGGGCAGGCCTCACCGGCGACGATCCAGCAGTGCAGGCTGTCGGCGCTGCCGAGTTGATCGAGCAGCGCCTGGTACAACGACGGCAGCGACAGGCCATGGCTGACGCGGTGCGCGGCGATCAACTGCGCCAGGCGCGGCATGTCGAGTTCTTCACCCGGCGCCGGCAATACCAGGCGCCCGCCCTGGGCCAGGGTCCAGAAAATACCCGCCACCGAGCTGTCGAAGGCAAACGAGGACAGCAGCAGGTAAGCGCTGACTGGCGCGGCATACGTGGCCATGCGCACCTGAGTCGAATAGCTCAGCGCGGCGTGGCTGATTTCCACCGCCTTGGGTGCGCCGGTGGAACCGGAGGTGTAGATCAAATACGCCAGGTCATCGGCAGCGGGCAGCGGCAACGACGGCAGGGCGTCGCCGCTGTGCAGGTCGTCCAGTAAAAAGCATTGCAGGCCAGCCGGCACGCTGTCGGCCAGCTCGGGGCTGACCACGATGTGCGCGATGCCGCTGTCGGCGAGCATGTAGGCGCGCCGGTCCTGCGGGTAGCTCGGGTCGACGGGCACATAGGCGCCACCGGCCTTCAGCACGGCGAGCATGCCGACGATGGCGGCATTGCTGCGCGGGAACAAAATGCCCACCGGCACGCCCGCGCCGATACCGGCGTTGACCAGTTGGTGCGCCAGTTGCGTCGAGCAGGCGTCGAGCTGCGCGTAGCTCAGGTCGCCGTGTTGGTCACTGAGGGCGACGGCGTTGGGGTGTTGCTGCACTTGGCGAGCGATCAGCTCGACCAGCGTGACCGCTTCGATCTGCGGCGGTTGCGCCTGGCTCGCGATAATCTGCGCCTGCAGCGGGCCGTTCATCGGCAGTTGCGCCCACGTGTGTTGAGGTTCGGCCAGCGCCGCCAGCAGCAACTGCGACCATTGTTCGGCGAGGCAGGCGGCCGCTTCTGCGCTGAGCACATTGCGGTCGTAGATGATCTGCGCGTTGAGCTGGTCGGCGCCTTGATGCACGTGCAGGCACGCCTTGGCCGGGCTCATCACCGCGCTGGCGTCACGTTCGCAGGCATCGCTTGCACGCCAGGCAAACGCGTAGCCGCCCTTGAGGTCCTGGGTGTAATAGTCTTGCCAGCCCGTGGCATGTTCGACCACGGCGCTGACGTGGCGGCTCTGTTCCAGCAGCGTGGCCTCGGCTTGCAGGTCGATGCGCACGGGCAGCGCTTGCTCAAACAGGCCCACGGCGCTGTCGAGTTCCGGGCCTCGGCTGGCATGCATCAGGCTGATCGGCACGTGTTGTTGCCCCGACAAACGCCCCAGCAGAACGGCCCAGGCCGTCAGCATCAGCTCGGCGGTCAATGCCGGCTGCATTGCCGAGTGGTACGCCAGGTTCACCGCCACCCGCGCCGGGGCAAACCCGCCGCCCAGCGGGGTTTCCAGCGACAACTGCAAGGCGTGCTGTTGGCTGTCGGCCGAGGGTGTCCAGAACGCCGCACCGGGGTGCTCGGGCGCGTCTTCGCTGAGGCTCCAGCGCCATTCCGCGTAGTCCGCGTATTGCAGGCTGTCGGTCAGGTCGGGCGGGGTGTCTTGCAGCAGGGCCTGCGCGAGCAATTTCAGGCTGGTGAGGTCGAGGTGGCTGCTCGCAGCGGCCAGGTGCAATTGCGGCCCATCGGGCAATTGCAGCAGCGTGACCGCCAGCGGTTGACTCCAGTCGCGCGTGGCCAGCGCGGCCTGTTGCTCAGCCGGGCTGAGGTGACGCAAATCCTTCAGCGTAACGCTCAGCGAGGTGGTGTCATGGATCACCTGCACCGGGTGGCGCAAGCCCGGCACGCTGGTCAGTTGAGTGCGCAATATCTCGCTGCCGTTGGCCAGCGCTTGCAGGCGCCGGGTCAACGTGTGGGCGTCCAGCGTCTGGCTGATCGCCCATTGCAAATGGCAACTGAACGGGTGTTCGGTTGCACCGTTGAGGTGAGGGTACAGCGCCGCCTGTTGCGGCGAGATGCGAAAACCTTGAAGTCCGTTCATGTTCAACTCAACTGCAAAATGGGGTAAGTGGCGCTCAAACAGCCACGTCGCTGGACAGCAAGGCCTCGGCCATGCCGGTCATGATTGCGCGCTTGCCGGTGAAGGGCTCGCGACCATGCACCGCCAGCATGTTGTCGATAAACAGCACGTCGCCCTGTTGCCAGGTGAAGCGCACCAGCGAATCCAGGTAGGCGGCGCGCAGCGACTCCAGCACCTGTGGCTCGATCGGTGTGCCGTCGCCATAAAAAGTGTTGGTGGGCAGGTCGAGGTCGTTGAAGTTGCCTTGCAGCGAGTCGCGGATGGCCGCTGGCAGGGTGCTGATGTGAAAGAAGGTCGCGTGGTTGAACCAGACTTCTTCGCCGGTGCGCGGGTGACGCACTGTCGCAGGCCCGCGTTGGCGGGTGCGCAGGCGGTTGTTTGGTTTCCATTCGACTTCGATGCCGACGCTGGCGCAGTAGGCTTCGACTTCGCTGCGTTCCGAGGACTGGAACACGCTCTGCCAGGGCAGGCCGAAACCGTCGCCGTAGTTGCGCACGTAGAGCACGCCTTTTTCACGAAAGCGTGCTTCGATTTCCGGGCTGATGCGGGTTTTTACCGCACGCGTCGAACCGATTGGGGTTTCGCCGCCGGTCTCGGAAGGCAGTTGGCAATAGAAGAACAGCCGCAGCGGAAAGCGCGGCGAATACGAATGCTCGTTGTGCGGGAAAATCATCTGGTCGGCCGGGTAATCGGTCGAGGTGTAGATATTGCCGCCGACGCGGGTGCGCGGTGAGGCGCGGAACATGTATTCCAGCGCGCCGGGCGACAGGGCAGCGATCACTTGGTCGAATTGCTCCACCGACGCCACGCCGAACCCGCGAAACAGCAGGGCGCCGTAGTGCAGCAGTTTTTGTTCAAGGCTTTCACGTTCGCTGGCGGCCCAAGCGGCGAGGTCGACGCCGCTGACCGTCGGTTCAATCACCAGCGGCAAGGCGTGGTCAGGGCTGAGCAGGCGTTCGCTGACCAATGGCTGTTGCGCGACGTTCAGCGCTTTGCGGCGTACACCGCCGAGTGTGCGAGGTGCTGGGGGCGCGATAGGCATACAGGCATCCACCTTATCAAAGGCTCAGTGAGCGACGTTTGGTGTGCAGCAACTGACTGCGACCGGCGAGGGCTTGCGACTGTTGGGCGTCACGGCGCACGGCCTGATCCCAACCGTCGAGGCGCTCGGCCAGTGCCGTCAGCGGCTCGCCGAGCAGGTCGCGGGCTTCGCCCAACAGGCGCGTCCACAGGTGCTGCAGGCGCTCGGCGCGTTGCGGGTCGAAGTACTCGCCACGGTATTTGAGGGTGGCGTCGATACCGTGGGCGGCATGCACCAGGTCGAGTAACAGGTGAAAGTCCCCCGGCGCCTGTGCCACCGCCATTGCCGTCAGCTCGGCGCCGGCGAGGGTGGCGGGTGCCACGCGCGACGGCTGATAGTTGAGCTTGACCTGAAACAGTGGCGAATGCCCCGGGCGCCGTGCAGGCGCCAACGCGGCGACCACCAGGTCGAACGGCAGGTCTTGATGGGCGTAGGCCAGTCGCGCTTGATCGCGCACCCGCTGGAAAAACTCGGCCAGGGTTAACTCACCCTGCACGTCGCAGCGCAGCGTGAGTTGGTTGACGAAAAAGCCGATCACCTCGTTATGCGCGGCCAGCGGGCGGCCGCTGACATCAGTGCCGAGCAGGAACTGCGCCTGGCCGCCCAATTGCTTGAGCACCAGTTGGTAGCTGGCCAATAACAGCATGAACAGGGTCATGCCGTGTTCGCGGGCAAGGCTTGCCAGGCTGTCGCAGGTGGCTTGAGGCAGGTTGAAGTTCAGGCTGTGTTCGGCGTGCGTGCCGCCACTGCCGCCCAAGTCGAGGCTTTGCGGCACGTCGGCCAGGTGCTCGCGCCAGAACGCTTGCTGCGTGGCGATGCGTTGCGGCGTCCAGTGCGCGGCTTCCCAGCGCGCAAAGTCGAGGTATTGCAGGGGGCTGGTTGGCGCGGTTTCGGCGGCCAATTCGGCGAGCAATAGTTGCGCGGAACGCCCATCGAAGGCGATGTGGTGCAGGGTCAGCAGCAGGTGGTGTTGCGGCGCGTGGCTGATCAGGTGGGCGCGCAGCACGGGGCCGTGCTCCAGATCGACCGGGCTTGCGTGTTCATGGTCCAGGCAATCCTGCAACTGAGCGTGGCGGCTCAGCACCACGGCGCGGCTGGGCAATACCCGCTGTTGCGGCCCTTCGGCGCTGTCGTGGTAGACCGTGCGCAGCACACTGTGACGCTCGACCAGCGCATTCAGCCGTAGCGACAACATGTCTACATCAAGTGGGCCTTGCAGCGTGAGGTGCAACACCAGGTTGTGGCGGCTGTCTTGCGGGTTCAATTGATGCAGGAACCACAACCGGCGTTGCGCGAAAGATTGGCGGCTGTGGTTGGCGGTGGTGCTGGTTGCGGCCTCGGCAATCGGCGCCGGCGTACTGAGGTACACCAGCAGCGCCTGTGCCCATTCGGCCAGGCTTTGCTCGCCGAACAGGCTTTGGGTATCGAGGTTCCAGCCGAGGTCGCGGTGCAAGCGCGCGGCAAAATCAGCGACGCCGATGGAATCCAGGCCCAGGCCGATCAGGCTCAGTTCGAAATCGACTGCCAGGTACGGGTTGATTTCACCCAAAGTCTGTTGCAGCCACTGGCGGCACGTCGCAGTGCTGGCGTGCTGACGCAGGTGTTCGACGTCAATGCGCTCGACAGGCGCTGCGGTTGCAGCACCGCTTTGGGCGATGATGCTCAGCGTACCGGCGGCGAGTTGTGCGCGCGCGCCTTGGCGGGCGATTTTGCCGCTGGTGGTCATCGGGATGGTGCCGGCTTGCACCAACACAATCTGGTCGATGCCGCAGTCGGCGGCTTCGCGCACGGCAGCTTGCATCGACGCAAACAGCGCGGGGTGATGCGCCGGGTCGACGAATTTGCGCTGCGGTTCGGCGACAATCACCAGTTTTTCGCGGCCCAACAGCGGGTCCATCTGCGAGAAGGCGGCGATGCGCCCGGTGCGAATGCCTGGCTCGCTGTCGGTGATCGCAAACTCGATGTCGTGAGGGTAGAGGTTGCGGCCGTTGAGGATCAGCAAGTCTTTCAGGCGCCCACAGATCACCACTTGGCCTTTGTGCATAAACCCCAGGTCGCCGGAGCGCAGGTAATGCCCAGGCTCGCCGACAATTTGCGCCTCGAACGCGATGCGGCTGGCTTCGGGGTTTTGCCAATAGGCCTCGGCGTTGCTTGGGCCTTGCAGCCAGACTTCGCCGATGCGGTCGCCGGCGCAGCGCTCAAACGTCTGCGGGTCGGCGATGGCGATACGGTGCAGTGCCTGCGGGTAACCGCAGGCGACGAATTCCACGGCCGCCGCGTCGCCGCTCGCGAGCACCGCGCGGCCGCTTTCCAGCACGTTCTTGTCCAGGCGCACCACCACCGGCAGCGCGTCGGCGGGCGTTGCGCTGACACACAAGGTGGCTTCGGCCTGGCCGTAACCGGGGCTGATCGCCAGAGGGTTGAGGCCGCAGGCGGCAAAACGCTGGGCAAAGGCGTCGAGGGTGCCGGGGTGGATCGGCTCGGCGCCGTTGATGGCGTGCCGCCAGGCGCTCAAATCGAGCTGGGCGATCAGGTTGTCGCTGACCACACGGTTGCACAGCGCGTAGGCGAAATTCGGCGCGAAACTGGCGGTGGCGCGATAACGGCTCAACGCCTGCAACCACGTCGACGGCGCATTGACGAAGGTTTGCGAGGCGATCAGGTAGCACGGCATGCCGCTGTAGAGCGGCGCGAGTACACCGCCGATCAGGCCCATGTCGTGGTACAGCGGCAGCCAGTTGACCATCGCGCCGTGCTCATCGAAGCCATAGGCCTGGCGCATCAGTTCGACGTTGGCGAGCAGGTTGCGCTGACGAACTTCAACGCCTTTCGGCGTGCCGGTGGAGCCCGAGGTGTATTGCAGGAACGCGACGCTGGCGCCGTCCACCGGAGGCCGTTGCCATTGATCGGCGGCAGGCGTGCCGAGGTCGCTGACGGTCAACACGTCGATGCGCTGTTCCACCAGCTCGCGCAGCGCTTCGCAGTGCTCAAGCGGGGCGAGGATCAATGCCGGCTGCGCATCAATCACCACATTGCGCACGCGGTCCAGGTGCCGCGGTTTGCGCGACGGCGGCGGGAACAGCGGCACGGCGATCAGCCCGGCATATAAGCAGGCGCAGAACGCGCGAACATAGTCGAGGCTGCTGGGCAGCATCAACAGTACCCGCTCGCCTGGCTGGCAACGCGCTTGCAAGGCGGCCGCCAGCGACTGGGATTGTTGGTGCAGTTGGGCAAAGGTGAGGGTTTCGCCGACCTCGACGCCGTCGGGCAAAAAATGCACGGCGGCACGCTGCGGGAAGTGCAGGGCGTTAGCCTCCAGCACGTCGATCCAATGATTGAAGGTAAACATGCTGGGATTTACGCCATGGCCACGATGACTTTACGGTCACCGGTGTAAGGGTTGCGCCCGTGGGCGACCAGTCGGTTGTCGAGCATCAGAATGTCGCCGGCTTGCCACGGGAAGCTCACGGCGGTCTGGTCGTAGACCTCACGCACCGTGGCGAGCATCGCGTCGGGGATCGCCGAGCCGTCGCCGAAGTACACGTGGCGCGGCAGATTTTCTTCACCGACCGCCGCCAACAGGCTGGCGCGTACGCCGGGTTCAATGGCCGAGACGTGAAACAGGTGGGCCTGGTTGAACCAGACCCACTCGCCGGTTTGGGGGTGCTGCAACACGGCGGCGCAGCGCTGGCGGGTGCGCAGGTCACCGTCGGGTTTCCATTCCCACTCGATGCCGTTGGCCTGGCAGTAGCGCTCGACCTGGGCGCGGTCTTCGGTGTTGAACACCTTCTGCCAAGGCAGGTCGAGGGCACCGCTGTAGTTGCGCACGTACAGCAGCTCGCGGCTGGCGAACAGGTCGCGGATCTCGGCGGGCATGCGCTGGTAGATCAGGCGGCTGTCGCAGATCGGGGTTTCGCCGCCGGTTTCACTGGCCTTGATGCAGTGAAACCAGATGCGCGACGGCCACGGCCGGGTGTAGGCCTGTTCGTTGTGCAGGGGAATACATTGATGGGCCGGGTATTCAGTCGAGCTGTAGACCCCGGCGAACACTTTGCTGCGTGGCGTGGAGCCGAATTCGTAGCTGGCCAGCGGCGCGCCGAAACTCGCGGCAAAGCGCTTGAAGTCGATGGGTGTGGCCACATTAAAGCCGCGAAACAGCACGCCGCCGACGCTGCGCAAGGTCGCATCGAGGCTGTCTCGGATCGACGGTTCGAGGGCGTGGATCGATTGCCCTGGTTCGGCCTGAATCCGCCTCGGCAGCGTCGCTGCAGCGGGGGCTCCATCTGTGCTGATGGAAACAGGCGCGGAACGTCCGTTGGGGTGTTCGATTGAGGTCATCCTTTGCACATCCTGTTGTTTTTCTGGCTCTGTAGCAACGTCAAAGCGGGCCTTGAAAGCTGGGCAGAGGCCTTCACAAAACATTGAAACGAAATGTGTGCATCTCGATACTGAGGCCATACTAGGTGTGAATGCGAGGGATTATCAATACTATTCCTTTAATATTTTTTTTCGACTAGACTCCGCCCCGCTGGGAAAAAACAGCGGTTTGCCGACGGATAAAAATACCAATAACTGCATGAATAACTGCGGTAGGGGGCGGGGCGTGAATTACAAAATGAATACACTTGCGTTGGCGGTAGGGTCGGCTATGTGCCTGATGAACAGCGCATGGGCCGACGATCAGCCAGCCGCGCTGGAAATGGCTCCGATCACCGTCACCGGTGAAAAAATCAATCGCACGCTTGAGCAAACCCAGTCGAGTGTAGCCGTGGTCACGGAACAGCAACTGCGCGACAAGGCGGATCACAGCCTGATCGACGTATTCGCGCGCACCCCCGGCGTGTACAACCAGGCCGGTAACGAAAACTGGGGCATCCGCGGTGTGCCGGTGTCGGGTTTCGATGACCAGGGCCCGGCCACCCTTAATGGTGCGGTCTCGGTGTACGTTGACGGCGCCCAGCAACCCAACCGCGCGCTGACCTTGAGCCCGATCGGGCTGTGGGATACCGAGCAGGTCGAAGTGTTCCTTGGCCCGCAATCCACCACCCAGGGCCGCAACTCGCTGGCCGGTGCGGTGGTTATCCAGACTAAAAACCCTACCTTTGATCCGTCGTTCTCCGCGCAGACCAACATTGGCAACTACGGTGAACGTGGTGTAGCCGTGGCGGGCGGTGGCTCGATCGTCGACGACAAGATCGCCGGGCGTATCGCCATCGACACCCAGGACGGCGACGGTTATATCCGCAACACCACCAACCACGACGATGCCAACCCGCACCGCACCAGCAACTATCGCGGCAAGTTGTTGATCACGCCGAACGACGACATCGATGTGCTGCTGACCTACGCGCACAGCGAGCACCGCCAGGGCGACAACTCGATCACCCGCATCGGCGACAAGGTGCAGTATTACAAGATCGACTCCAACACCAAGGCCTACGACAACCTTAACCAGGACACCCTGAGCGCGAAGATCGACTGGCGCCTCAACGATGCCTGGACGCTGACCAACCTGACCACCTACACGCATTCGGACTACACCGCGCGCAAGGACTTCGACCAGACTGCCACGGCCAACAACGTCATCTATCGGAAACAGTCCGGCGATATGTTCAGCCAGGAACTGCGTTTGGGTTATCAGTCCGACACCGTGCGCAGTTTTGGCGGGGTGTACTTCGGCAACACCACCAACAGCTTCCACGACCGTTTGGAGTTCAACAACGTGCCGCGTGGTGCCGCCAAGGGCGACGTCGATATTAAGAACGCTGCGCTGTTCGGTGAAGTGGACTGGGATTTTGCACCCAACTGGACGCTGATCACCGGCCTGCGCTACGACTACGAAACCAACGATACCGACATCAAGCAGGACGACTTCTCAAGCCCAGGCAAGGTCAAAAAGAGCTTTAATGCGCTCCTGCCAAAAATTGGCGTCGACTATCAATTCGTTCCCGACCAGTACGTCGGGTTCATGGTGCAGAAGGGCTACCGTGGCGGTGGCGTGAACGTGCGAGCAGGTGGCGGTCACCAGGCTTACGATCCTGAATACACCACCAACTACGAGCTGTCGTACCGTGGTTCGTTCCTCGAAAAGACCCTGCGTGCGCGTGCCAACCTGTACTACACCGACTGGAAAGACCAGCAGGTCAGCGTGCTTGACCCGTCGGGTGATTTCTTCCTGGTTTACAACGCCGGGCGCAGCGACATCAAAGGCCTCGAAGTGTCGGTCGAAAAAGACTTCGGTGAGCAGTTGACCCTGAACGTCGGCGGCGCTGTTACCGACGCCAAGTACAAGGACTTCAACACCGGTGACGGCCTTGACCGCAGCGGCCAGCCGTTCCTTTATTCGCCGAAATACAAAATGTCGGTGGGCGGTACTTACCGCTGGAACGAGCGCCTGACCCTTAACACTGACCTCACCTACCAGAGCACGGCGCCGTCCGACTTCGAGTTTGATGATAACGGCCAAGTCAGCAAAGTACGCCGCAGCGACAACTATGTGCTGACCAACTTCAGCACTGAATACAAGGTCACCAAGAATGTGGCGGTGTCCGGTTACCTGAAAAACGCGTTCGGCAAGGAATACGTCACCAGCAACCGCATTGGCGACATCATCGATGTGGGCGCCCCACGTACGTTCGGCCTGGTGCTGCGTTACGACATGTAAGTCGATGGGCGCAGGGATGCGCGTTCCCTGCGTCTGGTTTCAAGAGTTTTGCTGCCAGGCGCATGCGCGCCCAGGCAGCGCTGCTTGCTTCCAAACCCAGCCTCCATGGAGGACGTTATGAACGCTTTTTCGAATGCCACAACCGGTGGCGCGTCACAGCTACGCCTGTCGCACACAGGCCTTTCGCAGCCGTATTGCCTGGACCTGACGCCGATGCTGGAGCGCCAGCAACAGCAGGAATCGAACGCCCGCAGCTACCCGCGCCGCATCCCGCTGGTGCTTGAACGCGCGCATGGGATTTACGTACAGGACAGTCGCGGCCAAGTGTTTGTCGACTGTTTGGCCGGTGCCGGCACCCTGGCGCTGGGCCACAACCACCCGGTGATCATTCAAGCAATCACCCAACTGATGGCCGCCGGTGTGCCGATGCACACGCTGGACCTGATGACACCGGTAAAGGACGCCTTCGTTCAGGAAGTCTTCGGCTGCCTGCCAGCCGATTTCGCGCGCACTGCACGTATCCAGTTTTGCGGCCCGAGTGGCGCGGATGCGGTGGAAGCCGCGCTCAAATTGACGCGTACCGCGACCGGGCGGCATTCGGTGCTGGCGTTCGAAGGCGCTTATCACGGCATGACCTTGGGCACCTTGGCGATCAGCGGCAACCTGTCGCCAAAAAATGCCCTCGGCGCGTTGATGCCGGGCGTGCAGCGTCTGCCGTACCCGCACGATTATCGCTGCCCGTTTGGCGTTGCAGGCGAGGAGGGCGTGACCCTCAACGTGCGTTATCTGGAACATCTGCTTAACGACCCGGAAAGCGGCGTCACCTTGCCGGCCGCGATGATCCTTGAGCCGATCCAGGGCGAGGGCGGTGTGATCGCAGCGCCAGACCGCTGGTTGCAGGAACTGCGCCGCTTGACCAGCGCCCACGGCATTCCGCTGATCGTCGACGAAATTCAGTGCGGTATCGCGCGCAGCGGGCGTATGTTCGGCTTCGAGCAGTCGGGCATTACCCCGGACGTGATCACCTTGTCCAAGGCCATCGGCGGCGGCCTGCCGTTGTCGGTCGTGGTCTACAACGACTCGCTGGATGTATGGCAACCCGGCGCGCATGCCGGCACCTTCCGTGGCAACCAACTGGCGATGGCGGCTGGCACAGCGACCTTGCGCTTTATTCGCGACAACCAGTTGGTGGCGCACGCTGAGAGCGTGGGCGCGCACCTGCGCAAGCAGTTGCAGGCGCTGCACAGTGAATTCGCCTGGGTCGGCGATGTGCGCGGGCGCGGGCTGATGCTTGGCATGGAAATCGTCGACCCGCACGGGGTTGCTGATGTACAAGGGCACCCGCCGGTCGACGCTGCGCGCGCCAAGGCGTTCCAGCAGGCCTGTTTGCGGCACGGTTTGATCGTCGAGTTGGGCGGGCGTCACGGCGCAACCGTGCGTTTTCTGCCGCCGCTGATCATTACCGAGCAAGAGATCGACTTTGTTGCGCAGATCCTGTTCAAGGCCGCCCATTCGATCACCGCGCAGCCCTGATCGCGCGATGCCCGGCTAACCCCTTCCCGGCCATGCGGCTTTTCTGCAAAAACGCGTGGCCAATACCTTGGAGTCGCACCGATGATTGACCATCTTGACCACTTGGTTCTCACCACTGTCGACCCAGTGGCCGCCGAAGATTTCTACGTGCAGGTGCTGGGCATGCATGTGCAGACCTTTGCCGGCGGGCGTAAGGCTTTCGTTTTCGGCAGGCAAAAAATCAACCTGCATGTGCGGGGTCATGAATTTGAGCCCAAGGCACACCTGCCGGTGCCCGGCGCTTTAGACCTGTGCTTCATCGCCTGCAAACCGCTGGACGAGGTGATTGCGCATCTCGCCAGCGTCGATTGGCCGATCATCGAAGGCCCGGTGATGCGCACCGGCGCTACGGGGCCGATACGCTCTGTGTACGTGCGCGATCCGGACCTTAACCTGATCGAGATATCCGAGTACGTCGAGGTTGCCGGTTAGAAGTCCAGCGTTACGCCTGCGTACAGCGCGCGACCATCTCCCGGAGAGTGCAACGACCCTCGGGCGCCGTCCGGGTCGTACCACACATATTCGTAGTAGCGGTTGGTGAGGTTTTTCAGCTGCAGGTCGACGCTCACCGACGGCGTCACTTTGTAGGTCGCACCGAGGTTCATCAGTACGTAACCGCCATACGTGCCCTGGGTATTTTCGCGCTCCAGGTAATAGTCGGTCTGGCCGTTCATCCACGCAGTCAACTGCAACGCAGGTGTCGCCTCGTAGCTGATGCCGGCGTTGTAGAGGTGATTGGGGATGTGGTCGATTTGCTGACCTTTGCTGTCAGGTAACGTGGCACTTGGCTGGAGTATTTTCGAATACTGCCAGGAGTAGGCCAGCCACAGTTCCGTGCGGTCGTTGGGGTGCAGGTTCACCTGTAAATCGTAACCCCAGCGCCGGGTTTCGCCGACGTTATCCGACTCGCCGCTCGGGTCGTTCAGCCTGCGACTGACTTCCCCGGAGGCCTCTTGTTGCCAATAGGCGACACGCCCGTCCACCCAGTCAGCCGGGGTGAACTTGATACCGGTTTCCCAGCCGTCGTTGATCGACGGTGCCAGGTCGGTATCCCTGGGCGGAATTTTGTACGCCGCCGCACCCGTGCCGACTTGAAAGGTACGCCCCCAGTTCGCGTAGACGCTGGCGACGTCCCACGGCGAATAGACCACGCTGAGCTTCGGCTGCTTGATCAGCCCATAGTGGTTGATGTCGTAATCGGTGCCGGTCATTTCATTGGTGAAGTTGCCCTGAATTTTATCGACGCGGTAGGCCGGTACGATCTTCAGGGACTCGAACGGTTTGATCTCGGCCTGGACATAAGCGCCGTAGGTGTCGAAGTCGAACTGCTGGTCGCGCGTGGTGGCCAGGCGCGCACGGTCTTTGCTGCGATAGCGTTCACTTTTGTTTTGCTGCTGTTGTACGTCTGCGCCGCCTTCCAGCGCGAAATCGTAGAGCCAGCTGACCTCAGGTCGCCAGGTCAAAGAGGTGAGGGCGCCATACTGTGTCTCGTAGGCGTCGCGCTCCTGCTGCGAGCTCGTGCGCCAATACTGCGTCCAGCGCCTGTCATCAAAGGTATTCACGTAGGTCTTGGCTGACCAGGCCAGCGTATCAGCCAGGTCTGTGTCGACATGCAGGCTGACCTGGTTCATGCGCCGCGTGCCTTTGTCGGTAGCGTTAAAACGGTTGGTCATTTCGGGATGACGACGCGCATCGTCCTCAGTCAGATAACCCGGCTCCTGCGCCTCGGTTTCGTAGTGACGGGCGATCAGGCCGATGCGGTAGCTGTCATCGTCCGGCGTGTAGAACCACTTGCCCGACATCGAAAACTTGTCTGCCTGAGCGTGATCGCGGTAGCCAGCGGATTTCTGATAGGCGAAGAAGTAGTTCTGCGTCCAGTTGCTGCTTTGAATGCCTTTGGCGAGTTGGGCCTCCTGGGTATTGAAGCTGCCATACCGCAGGCGCGCCTTGGTGTAGTCGCCACCGGTGCGGGTCAGCATATTGACGTTGCCGGCGATGTTGTTCAGGCCATAGCGCGCATCACTGGTGCCACGCACCACCTCGATGCTGTCCAGCTCCATAGGGAAAATCATGTCCATGTAGGGCATGTTGCCGTCGTTGCTGTTGCTTGGGATACCGTCAATCAGCAGCTTGACCGCGTTGACTTCGCCTTCGCCGTTGAAGCCTCGAAACGAGATTTTGCCGGAGGTGGTGCCTTGGTTGAATTCAGTCAGCATCACGCCCGGTGCGCGGCTGAACAGCTCCCAACTGTAGTTGACCGGCATTTTCTCGAGAATGTCGGCGCCCAGAATATCGACTGAGCTGAGTACATTGCTGGTGTTCAGCGGGCCGCTGGCGGTGCCCTGGACGCTCACCGCGCCCAAGGTCAGCGTTGAGTTTTCGAGGTTGCCGGCGTCAGCCAGTGCCACTGACAGCGGGCTTGATACAAGCACGCCTATCGAGAGCAAGGGCCACACGCAACAGCAAATAAACAAAGGCTTTGCACGCGGCAAAGTGTTTGAACAAGGCATAACGCACACTTCCTGATAACCAAGCGTATTCATCGACGTTTAAGCGGCCACGCGCAGGCCGCACAAACACCAGGCAATAAACACAGCGCCGAACATGTGTCGGCTAACTGCGAGGGCTCATCAGGCGAAAGGCGAGGCGCGCGGGCTTAGGCTCGGCCAGCGGAGGCGAGGATGTAGCGTGGGTAATTCCAAGTAGACGAGCGCGGCGTCAGGCGTGTATCGCGGCAGGAAGTTGCGGTAGTAGTTAGAGGGCAGCGCTGCCAGCCCGGCATGCCCACAGCAGCAATCGCCGTGTTGCATGAGGGTTTTTGAGGGCGTCTGCTGTTGAAGCGGATCAATGAGTTTGACGAAACCAGGCGGCACTACTTTCGAAGCACCTGCGGAGCAAAAACCGCCCCACAGCATTAACTGCACGTCTGGCGTTTGCATAGCGCGGCTTAACGGCATGGCCAACATGTTTAACAACACGGCCAGGCAGGCAATCCACGGGCGGATGCGTTTCAACGAAGACATGCAAGAAGTCGCTGCAAAGGGGCTGGCATTTAGCCAGAGTTCGACAGCGGTGTAAAATTCTATGGCGTGCGCTATTTTGCCGCACACTCAACAATGCATATTGTTAGTTAGCTAACCATAGTAGGCCGGTTAACAAATCGGGTGTCGATGTCCTCAATCTGTCATATCGAAACCTTAAAGTACGCGCAAATGTAAGGAAATGTTTCAGGCTCATGAGTTCGATAGCGCGTTGCCAAATGCTTGTCGGCGATGACGTGCGCTAAAGAATCTAATGACCCCGTTTTGGCCAGGAGCGTTATTGCTGCATAACTTTCCGAGTCAACCTGTTTTGTCTTGATAACGCGCATCTGCGATGCACACTTCGAAACGCAGGTTGTCTGTCCAACATGGATATTGACTTGCTTATGAACGCGCAGTTTTCGAAGTTTGGTTGGCTGATTGCAAGCGTTGGCATCCTGTCACGGGTATTGGCAGCATGACGGCACATAGAACCGTAATGGCACTGGCGGCCAGCGTCATACTCAGCGCAAGTTGTGCAATGGCTGCTTCTGCACCCGTCGAAGACCAGACTGTTGTTGCGGTGATTAAATTCGTAAAGCGCGCCGAAGGGCCTGGCTTGCGCTTCGATCCAGCGAGTTGCACCCCCTGCAGGCCGGTGACAGATCCCGACTGGAACGCCGACAACCCGCGCGAAACGGTCATCGCGCTAAAAGTACCGCGCTCACGCATGCTCGAACTGAGGTTCGACGGCGCGGTGGCTAATACCTCGCGAGTGATTCTGGAGAGCGGTGACATTCCGTTCAGGCTTGATGACGGGCATTTGTACGTGGTACTGCCGCCACTGGAAGCGGATGCGATAACGGCCGCCGAAGTGTCCACGCACATCGTTGAGCCAGGTATGGTCCTGCGCTTCGAGCATGCTGACCCGGCACGTCGTGCGGGTTTTTATCGTCAGGGTGAGTTTCCTTCTGTGCAGCGCGCGGCGGCCAACGTGCTTGAGTTCGCGCAGCGTGAGGCCGTACGTGACCTGGGGCTTGGGCACACGGTAGAACGCCGCGGGCTGGGCAAGATCCAGATCATGGGGTTCGACACCAATGCCCCCCACGGCCATGAAGATGCGCCGCCCCACATGCACATGCACCTGCGTTGGCCAGCGAACACCGGCACGCAAATCGCCCACTACTACATCGGCACGGACGGTCTGCTGCTGCACAACATTGTCGGCGTAAAAGGGATTGATGCCCCGCAAAGGCGCTTTGAGCGCGGTGATTCATTTACCACGGTCGGCCCTGATGGCCGCCCGGTCTATACCCATCGCATTACGCCACAGGGCGCGCTGCAGATCATTCGTCCTGATGGCGCGATGTGCCTGATCGAGCCCGCCGGGGCAGGGCGCGAGGGCTTTGCAGGTGGGGCGAGCGTGAGCTGTTCCACCGGCACTAAACGGTTGGTCAACGTGGATGACGATCTGCACAAAGGCCGACTGAAAGTCAGCATCGACACTATTGAGGAGATCTACTACTACGACCCGGACACCGGCGTTTTGCTGTCCCCCAGGCAACCACCTCCCGTACCCCCTTCGGTGTATGTGGAAGCGGTGTCAGGCCCAGGCCTGTCATCGTCGGTGGCTGACTAGCGCTGTTGCTTTCGCACGTACAAACCTAATCCACTTCTGACCTTGCGGGAGTTAAGTCTATGTTTTGTATACCGAGAATAGTTCTACTGTGCACATCGGTGGTTGTTTTGGCGGCGCCATGTATTGCGCGCGCAGAGTACAACACCGACAAGATCGGCGGGATACTCAAAGACGCCCACAACGACCTTACGATTGTCTGCGCCCACCGCGGTTTGCACGGAACCGCGATAGGCACCAACGCTCACCCGGACTGGCTGCGCGATGTGCCGGAAAACTCGATCGCCTCCATTCAGCAGGCTGCCAGCAGTGGAATCGAGTGTTCGGAAATCGATCTTCAACTGGACCGCAACGGTAACGTGATCGTGTTACATGATTCCAACGTCGGCCGCACCACCAACGCCTACACCACCGCAAACTCGACCGAGTATGACCCTTACGGGCACGGCGGCTATAACCCGAACTTGTCGAACTACTATGGAAACACCCTGAATCTGAACCTTCGGCATCCCTCCCTGAATGGCTACAGCAATCAGAAATTGCCGACGTTCGATGCCATTTTGGACACGATCAAGCGGGATAAAATCGCGATGATCCTGCTGCTTGATGTGAAGAACATCGAAGCCGCCAAAAAAGCCTGGCAGAGCGTGAAGACGCACACCAACTGGTGGGGCACGCCGGCCGAGCGCTGGGTGTACTTCAAGATGCCGGTCAATGTGATTGGCACGACCGCGGCCAATTTTGAAGCCAAGGGCATCATGAATGCCCAGAGCGAAGCCGGACGCTTCCGCCTGATTCCGGTGTTTGGTGCAGACTTCATCGACGCCAGTGGCGGGCCGGCAAATTCCCTTATGAACTGGCAAGGTTACTACAACAAGGGATATGTCTACGCCACCGAGGTGCGACTCAAGGAATATGACAGCACGCTCAGGTTTCCGCTGAACAACATCATGAACAGCTACTACGCCATGCGAACCACGCGCGATGTGAAAACCATGGGTGCTTATCAGCCTGTCGCGGAGACCAGGTTCTATAGCTTCTTTGCCGCCGATGGCCATTGCTGCACGGAGCCCAAGTACTGGCTGTGGAAATCCCAGAAGGGCTTTGGCCAGGAGACGGGCGATAACCGCACAAGCCTCAACTGGATCATGAACACCGCAGGCAAAAGTTTCAGCTACATCATTACGGACGATCCTCTGACTGCCATGTCGGCACTAAAAAATGATAACCGTCGAAACACGAGTCTTATTTCAAACTAGTTGTTTGATAGCCGTTGGGTGAGTGACTACTTTAATTGCGCCGGCCGGATGCGCATGCCGTGTCCGGTCGATAGCGTGCTGTCTAACAGTCTAGTGGAAAGACAGGTTGCTGTTATTTAATCAACTGACGTTGTTGTCAACATAATAAAAACAGCCGCATCGACGCGATATTTAAAAGCCTTTTTAAAGCGCCATGCTGCTATTTATTTTGTCCCGATTGGTGATGTTATGTTCGCGTTACTTTCATCGCGTCATCCTCCGCAACTTTTTCGCGACTGCGATCTGTTGCGTGCTTCGCCGGCAGTTACGTTCGATGCCCCCGCGACACCTTTACCGGCAGTCGCTGTACCCCGCAGTGGCGTGGGACCTATTGCTTGCGCATGCCTTGTTGCGCTGGGTATGCATGCTGCGGGCTTTCTATGGTTTCGCAACAGCGCGCCCGCGCAGCCTTTACCGCCGATCACCCGGCCGATGCCGATTGCAATGCAAATGGTTGCCAGGCCCAAGCCGCCGTCTCCAACGCCGGCGGTTGAACAACCGGCGCCGCCGCCACCCGTTGCACCGACCCCGCCACCGCCACCCAAACCCGTGGCCGCCGCGCCCAAGCCCGAGGCGCCACGTGCGCCGCCCGCCAAGCCAGCGGCCACACCACAACCTGCCCGGAAGCCGGTCGCCGAAAAGCCGGCCGTCGAGAAGCAACCGCCTGCGGCGGCGCCCCAATCGATGCCGACCCAGCGGCCTGCGCCAGCTTCGCCCGTCAGCCGCGAACCGACTACCACGGCACCCATCGGCCGCGCCGGTTACTTGAACAACCCGCCACCGGTGTATCCGCCCGCAGCGGCCAAACGGCATCAGCAAGGCACCACAGTGCTGCGCGTGCATGTACTGGCCAACGGTCGACCGGACCAGGTTGAGGTTGCTCAGTCCAGTGGTTTTTTGGCCCTGGACGATGCCGCCCGCGCGGCTGTTCGACAGTGGTCTTTCACTCCTGCCAAGCGCGGTGACAGCCCGGTCGATGGCTGGGTCAACGTTCCGCTTGCCTTCACTCTCGCTCCTTGAGGCGCCTTACCATGACAATCGACTACTCAACGCTGATTCAGCAAAGCTCCATGGGCATTCTGCTGCTGTTCTCACTGGCGACCTGGGCCGTACTGCTGCTCAAGGCCTGGCAGCAGGGCCGGTTGAAAAGCCAGAACAAGCGCTACGCGCAGGCGTTCTGGGCCGCGCAGGATTTTGATACGGCGTTGCACAGCGGCCCGCAAAAAAGCCAGTTGGCGCGTCTTGCGCACGTCACCACGCAAGCGCTGTCCGGCGGCCACGATGGCCACGAACCGGCTGACAGCTGGAGCCGCCAGGAACTGCTGGAGCGCAGCCTGCATCAGCAGATTCACGCTGAACGACGTACCCTTGAAAGCGGCATGATCGTGCTTGCCTCCATCGGCAGCACCGCGCCTTTTATCGGCCTGTTCGGTACGGTGTTCGGCATCATCCATGCCCTGCAAGCCATCAGCACAGCCAAGTCAGCGAGCATTGCAGTGGTGGCAGGGCCGATCGGCGAAGCCTTGATCGCCACCGGCGTCGGCATTGCCGTGGCGGTGCCGGCAGTGCTCGCCTACAACTTTTTCAGCCGCCGATTGAAACTCATGGTGGCCGACCTGGACGTGTTTGCGGTCGACCTGCTGAACCGCGCCCAACGCCATGCCTTCAGATTGAAAGGCGAGCGTGACACGGGTCGCAGCCTCAGCGGGGTGGCTTGAGATGGCCTTCTCTTCCAGCCACGACGACGATGCAATCAGTGACATCAACATCACGCCTCTGGTCGACGTGATGCTGGTGCTGCTGGTGGTGTTTATCGTGACCGCACCGTTACTGACCAATGCCATACCGCTGGATTTGCCGCAGACAGTCGCCACTGCGCCGCAGGACGACGCCAAGCCGGTGGCTATCAGCATCGACGCCAAAGGCGGGTTGTTCGTCGACGATCAGCCTGTGCCCGAAGCGCAATTGCCGGACACCCTGCAGAACCTGCGTGCGCGTGACCCGGACGTGGCGCTGACCCTGCGTGCCGACACCGCGACCGACTACGGGCACGTCGCCAGGGTGCTGGCAGACGTGCAGAGCGCGGGCATAACCCGCTTGGCGGTGATCACCGAAAGTCCCTGATGACGGCCATTGCGATTAATAAAAACACGGCGCCAGAGCCTGTCGCCTCATTAAGCCTTTAGGAAACGCTTTCATGATCATGTTATCGACTGCGCGTGCGTCTGGTTTTCCCCTTAAACGACTGGTGTTGCTGGTCGGGCTGCATGCACTGAGCCCGGCGAGCTATGCGCAGGAGGCCGCGACACCGGCAGCGGAGGAGGCTGCCTCCGCGGGCGCCGACACCACGCTGGGCACTGTTTCAGTGATTGGCCAAGGGGAAACGCGCCAGGTACAGCGCGTCGATGAAAAGGACATCAAGGCTTACTCGGCGGGCACTAACCCGATGAAGGTGCTGCAGCGTCTTGCCGGGGTCAGCTTTCAATCGGGCGACCCGCTCGGGCGCGAAGAAAGCAGCCAGCGCATCAGCCTGCGTGGCTTCGACATGCATCACCTGGGCTACACACTGGACGGCGTCACGCTGGGCAACATGAGTTTCGCCAACTTCAACGGCCTGAGCATCACCCGCGCAATCATCGCGGAAAACATCGCCAAGAGCGAAGTCGCGGCCGGGATCGGCGCGTTGGGCACTGCCTCCAACAGCAATCTGGGCGGTACGGTCGCGTTCACCAGCGCAAACCCCGACAAGGAGTTTGGCGCACGCCTTTCGCAAACCCTGGGCAGCTACGCCACCCAACGCACCTACCTGCGCGTCGATACCGGCGAATACAACGGGCTGGCGGCTTATGTCTCGGGGGAAAAATACGACGCCGACGCCTGGAAAGGTCACGACAACCCGCAGGAATCCGACGCGCTCAACGCCAAGGTCACCTACGATTTCGGCGGCAATCACCTGAGCTTCTACCACAGTACCTCAACCCACAATGAAGCCAACCTGCCAGCGATGTCGACCAGCATGATCAGTCGCTTGGGCTACAACTGGAGTTACTACACGCCTGACTGGACGCGGGCCGTCAACGCCGCCAACGGTATTTTTACCGGCGGCGTCACCCGCGCGTCAGATGCAACCTACAACGGCAGCAGCTTGCGTGATGATGAACTGGACATCCTCAGCGGCAACTTTTCGCTCACCGATGACCTGCTGCTGGATGCCACGGTCTATCACCACCACGACTCAGGCCGCGGCAACTCTTACTACCCGTTCGTCTACACCAGTGGCAGCACGACGGTGCCCACCAACTCGATTCGCAGCACGGTGTACGGTATCAACCGCACGGGGTTCCAGACCGCGCTGACGTACTTTCTCGGTCAGCACGAAATCCAGGGCGGCTTCTGGATCCAGTCGAACAAGAATGATGTCTCCCGCTACCTGTTCGACCCAACCGGCACCGCGCCGCAGAACCACATCGTGAGAACCGATGGTTTGCCGCTGGTCGCCACCGTTCTGTCCCAGGATTACAACGACCTGACGCGACAGTTCTATCTGCGCGACAGCTACACCTTGCTCGACGACCGTTTGAAGCTGGAGTTCGGCGCCAAGAACACGGTCACGACCTCTACGGTGGAAGGCAAGGGCGGCGGTTACGCCAGTGGTTCGCTGGAGGCGCGAGACCGGTTCCTGCCGCAACTGGGTGCTACCTACAAGCTTAATGATCAAGATGAGGTGTTTACCTCGTACTCGGAAAACGTCGCCGCATTCCCCAGCAGCGGGTACAGCCCATTCTTCACCACCCAAGCGGCCGTCGACGCGGCAGACGGGTTCAAGCACCTCAAACCGGAAACCTCCAAAACCATTGAAGTGGGCGTGCGCCGCAGCACCCCGCTTTATTCCACTTCGGCGGCGGTCTACAACACCCGGTTCGATAACCGCCTGGTTGCGATTACCAACTGCACCGGCATCGTGATTTGCCAGAACAGCGTGGCCAACGTCGGCTCGGTAACCAGCCGAGGCCTGGAACTGACTTTCGCGCTGACCCCCAACGAAAACTGGAGCTGGTCCAACTCCGCCTCCTACAACCACAGCACATACGACGACGATTACCAAAGCGGTACCAGCCAGGTTCACGTCAAAGGCAAGACCGTGGTCGACACGCCCAAGCTGATGTATTCAAGCGCCCTGGACTGGCATTGGCAGCACTGGAATGCGGGGTTGCAGGGCAGCTACATGAGCAAGCGTTATTTCACCTACACCAACGACGCAAGCGTTGCCGGCTACTGGCTGGCCAATACAACGCTGGGCTATGACTTCGGCAAGTTGGGCGCGGTCAAAGACACCACCGTGTCGCTGAACGTGGTGAACCTGTTCGACAAGCGCTACATCTCAACGATTAACACGGATGCCACTGCTGCAAGTGACCCCACCGGCGACTTGCAGATACTTCAGGTCGGCAACCCGCGTAGCGCGTTCGTCACCCTGGCGGTGCGCCTTTAGCGCAGCGCTTTGGCGCGCCTGACCCAGAGGCCGAAGCGCATGCGTGATCGCGGAGCCTTCCCGGCAAGCCGCCAGCGTGGTATCGCGCTGCTGATGGTGCTGTGGGTCATGGCCTTGCTCAGCCTGCTGTTGGCTTCACTTGCCGGCTGGGTGCAACTCGAAAGTCGCCAGGCCGTGTACCTTCGCCAGCACACGCAGGCACTGCTGGCGGCAGAGGCGGGCGTCGAGTTGGCGGTGCAAGCCCTGGCGGATCCTGTGCAGCGTAAAAAGTGGGTCGCCGACGGACGTGAAATGGCCCTGACTTTCGACGACGCGCAGCTCTACGTCAGCCTGCACAGCGAGAACGGCAAGCTCTACCTGAACAACGCCGAACCGGATGATTTTTCCCGCTTGGCGCTGGCGTGCGGCGCGAGCCAGGCACAAGCCAGCCAGTTGGCCGATGAACTGCAAGCGCGGCGGAATAAAGACCAGCCGCCGTTTCGCTTGCTTGAAGAAGTACGGCAACTGCCGGGCATGACGCAAGCGCTGTACAGCCGGCTGTTGCCGGAGATTACGCTGTGGAGCGGCTTTGATCGGCCCGATCCGGCCTTCGCCAGCCCGCTGATGCGCACTGCACTGAACCTGCCAAAGGGCAACCCGGCGGGTGTGGACCCTGGCGAGGTGTTGGTGATTGACAGTCGGGCGCAACGCGGTGATGGGTATAGCGCGCGGTTGCAGGTGACGGTGTTGTTGAATGCGGTGAAGGGGCGGGCCTACACGGTGTTGCGGTGGGAGGAGTGAGGTGATCAATCCAGGTGAACCGTTCGGTAGCGTCGGCGATTACCAAACAAGGGTGACCAACCATGCCCGCCATGGGAGCAGCATTGAGCGCAGGCGGCTAGCCAGGCAGCTCATGAGCCTCATCAATTTTTGAACTAATCGTCACGCTCATCCACCTAAATCTGTGCAGCTAATCCATAGCTCAGGCTTATCCTGGGTTACTCATTCACACACGAAGGTTTGGTGGATCATGAAGAGCGAACAAGTTGAAGGCGTTGCAGAAAAGATAACCGGCAAAGCGCAGAGCGCAGTAGGCAAACTGTTTGGTGACTCGAAGCTGGAAGCTGAAGGTACTGGGCGCCAAGCTGCCGGTCAGTTGACCCAAGCCTATGGCGATGCATTGGACAGCGTATCGACGTTCGTTAAAGAAAAGCCAGTCGCCGCGATCGCAATCGGTGCAGTCGCCCTGCTGATTATGGACCGTCTGTTTCGCCGCTGACTCAGGCGCACAGCTGAACGGGCCTGATGAATTTGGACACAGCAACAGGGCGCTATCATGGCGCCCAAACGTGTCGATTTTCGAGTGGGCGCCTTGGGAAATGCCCTACAAACCTGCGGGAACCACCTTGCTCAACATTACGCCTTGATCCGTACACTCTGTTGCTTCGCTCTATGAGTACCTGGCAGGCAACAGATGACGTTTCCACGTGTTCTCGTTCTAGAAAGTCACTCGCCTCGACGTAACGCTGCAGTTGACGCACTCCGAAAAGTCGGCGCAACCAATATTTTGCAGGCTGACTCCGGCGAAGAGGCAATGGCGTTGCTGAACAGGGACGGCGCCGTCGACATCGTGCTGTGCGACCTGGGCTTTGCGGGCCTGGATTGCGTCGAGTTTCTGAACTGCGCGAGGCAGTTGGGCATGGCGCGTGCCGTGGTGCTGCTGAACCGCTTGCAACCGTCGATGCATCGCGCGCTAGGCCAGATGAGCCACTTTGCAGGCTTGAAGCTATTGGGCGTGTTGGACCCCCACCTGGAACTCGGCGCCCTGCGAAGCGTCTTGCTGCGCTACAACACCCACAGCCTTGCCTTGTCACCTCTCAATGCTCCCGCCAGCGTACTGCCCAGTGAAGAAGAAGTCCGCCGCGGGCTCGACCTGGGTGAGTTTCGTGCCTACTACCAGCCTAAATGTGTACTTGGCACTGGCGACAACGCCGGGGCCGAAGTGTTGGTGCGTTGGCAGCACCCGGCACGCGGGCTGCTGTTGCCCAAGGACTTTCTGGCGGCCGTGCTGGCCTATGACTTGGTAGATGTGCTGTTCAAGCAGCTATTGAACCAGAGCTTGAGTTTGCTCAGCGTGCTGAACCGCCGTGATCAATGCCTGAGCCTGGCCTTGAATATGTACGCCTCGCAGTTGCAGGGGAATGCACTTACCGAATACATCTGCCGCGCGCTCAAGCGTTATTGCGTGCCGGGCTCAAACTTGACCTTTGAGCTGGCCGAAAGCGGTTTGCTCGACGTCAACCACGGCATTCAAGAAAGCCTGATACACCTGCGGATGATGGGCTGTGAGCTGGCCATCGACAACTTTGGACGGGGTTTTTCCGCGCTCAAGTCGCTGTGCCAATTGCCCTTCACGCAAATCAAGCTCGATGCCGAGTTCGTCCAAAGTCTTCAAAAACCGCGCAGCCACGCCATGATCAGCAGCACCCTGGCGTTGGCCTGTGCGCTCGACATGCAGTTGGTGATCGACGGCGTCAGCGACGCCGAGCAATGCCAGGCACTCGTCAGCCTCGGCTGTTCGCTGGGGCAGGGGGCTTACTACGCAGCCCCGATGACCTCCCACCAAATGATCGGCTGGCTGACTGACTTGCGCGGGTTTTCGCCGAACTGAATATAAATCGGCATCGCAGGTTGCATACGCCTATGATCGCCAAACGAGTTGTTCAAGCACTGTGACCTAACCGTTTGCATAGTGCTCAGAGGTACACATGCTGAAAGCCATCATCGTTGACGATCATCCGTTCATTCGCTCCGCCGTCAAAATGCTGCTCAAGCAGGAAAACTACGAGGTGGTCGCCCAGGCCGCCAACGGCGCTGATGCCGTGCAACTGGCGCGCGAACTCCAGCCGGATTTGATCCTGCTGGATATTTCAATGCCAGGGGTCGATGGTCTCGACGCACTCAACCGCATCACCCAGCTAAAGCTGCCCACCAAGGTCTTGGTGCTGACGTCGCTGTCGCCCGTGTTTTATTCGTTGCGCTGCATGAAAGCCGGTGCATCAGGCTATGTGTCTAAAGCAGATGACCTGGATGAGTTGGTAAAGGCCATCAACGCGATCAAATCGGGTTATACGTTTTTTCCCGACCTGACCGTCAATTCAGTGCGCCGGGATGATGTGCAAGCCTCGGAATCAGTGTTGATTCAAAGCCTGTCCGACCGCGAACTGTCGATTTTCAAACAGCTGGCTTTAGGCCTGAGCAATAAAGAAATCGGCGAATCGATGTTACTCAGCAACAAAACCATCAGCACCTACAAGGCACGGCTGATTGAAAAGCTGAACATTACCTCGCTTATTCATTTATCGGCGTTGGCCAAGCGTAACGACGTCATTTGATGCGCCCTTGCCGGAGGGTCTTGCTGGTACTGGTGTGTGTATGGCTTGCGCCGCTGACGGCATCAGCCGCCGAAGCCCTGAAACTGCTCGGCAGGTCGGACGTGGAGCATTACGGCGTCGCGCTGGCTGACCACGACCAGCGCTGGCTGGCGCACAAAGGCGTGCTGCGCCTGGGTATCTCGGCGCCGGACTACCCACCGTTCGACATCACCAGCAATGGCCGCGACTACGAGGGCATGACGGCCGATTACGCGCAGCTGTTGTCGCAGTTGCTGAAAGTGCCCATACAGGTGCTGCGCTTCGACTCCCGAAGCGCAGTGGTCGAGGCGCTTAAACAGGGTCAAATCGACCTGCTGGGCACCGCTAACTGCTTTGAGGAAATAGACCCTGCGTTGATCATGTCGACGACTTACGCCGATGATCAGCCGACGTTGGTCACAGCCAGCAATGACCTTGTGCAACCCACGCTGAACCTGGCGGGCAAAAAAATTGCGATGCTCTACCACTACCTGCCGCCGGAACAGGTGCGCACCTTTTATCCCGACGCTGAGATTCAGCTGTTCCCCTCGACCCTGAGTGCCATGGGCGCGGTGGCGTTTGGCAACGCCGATGTCTACCTCGGCGATGCCATCAGCGCCAATTACCTGATCAGCCGCAACTACTTGAACAACGTGCAACTGGCGGGTTTCTCCGCCATGCAAGGCAGCCGTTTTGCGTTTGCCATGCGGCGTGCAGACAGCCCGCTGCAACGTTTGGTCAATACGGCCCTGGCAGCGATTCCGCTGAATGAGCGCCTGGCGATTCTTCGCCGCTGGGGCGCCCTGGAGATCAGCATTCCCGGCCAGCACCTGTTGCAGTTCACCGCCGATGAACAGCAGTGGATCGACCAACACCCACGCGTTCACGTCGCCGTGGTGGAGGACTTCCTGCCGATGTCGTTCTTTGACGAGCAGGGTGATTTTCGCGGGATCAGCGCCGACGTGCTGGCCAAGATCAGCCTGCGCACCGGGCTGCAGTTTGAGATTGTGCGTGGCAACACCTTGTCCGGGATTATTCAGCAACTAGGCAACGGCGGGGTTGAAGTGCTTGCCGCGATTACCCCCAGCGCCGACCGCGAACAGACCATGCGCTTCACCCGACCCTATCTAACCGCACCGTATGTGCTGGTCAGTCGAACAGGCAAGGGCAGCCCCACGATCCTCGATGAAATGGCCGGGCAGAAACTGGCGTTGGTTAAAGGTAACGTGCTGCACACATACCTTACGCAGAAGTACCCGAAGGTTCAGATCGTTGACGCCGACAACGCCGCGCAAGCCATGGAGCTATTGGCGACCGGCAAAGTGGACGGCGCGGTCAATTCGCTACTCACCGCGCGTTACATGATTTCCCGGCAGTACCGTGGCGCACTTCAGGTCTCCAGCACAATTGGCGACGTGCCGGCGCGCGTCTCATTGGCCACGCGGCACGACTCGCCGCAGCTGTACGCCATCCTGGAAAAAGCCCTGTTGAGCATTTCGCCAGAAGAAATGGGTGATCTGGCCAACCGTTGGCACGGCGAAATGGTGGTTGATGATAGTTTTTGGCGGCGCAACCGCACGGCGATTATCCAGGGCTTCGCTGCAGCCATCGTACTGTTGCTGTTCGCATCGGCCTGGATTGCCTACTTGCGCACGTTGATACGTCGACGCGAGGCGGCCGAAGCAGCCCTCAAAAACCAGTTGGAGTTCATGCGCGTGCTGATCGATGGCACACCGCACCCAATCTACGTGCGCGATCGCGAAGGGCGGATGCTGGTGTGCAACACCGTGTACCTCCAGGCCTTTGGTTTGAAACGTGAAGACACCCTGGGCAAGCGCGTGACCGAAAGCGTGTTTGCCGACCGCTACGAAGCCGCCGCCTACCATGCTGAATATTTGCAGGTGATGTCCGATGGCAGCCCTCGGCTTGAGGACCGCACGCTGACCTTGCCGGACGGCAGGGTCATGAGCATCTATCACTGGATGCTGCCGTACAGGGACATTGCGGGTTCGGTGATTGGCCTGATCGCGGGCTGGATCGACATCAGTGAGCGCCAGCGGTTACTGGCGCTGGTCGAGGAAGCGCGAGCCGCCGCCGATGAAGCAAAAAACACCGCAGACGACGCCAACCGGGCCAAGACCACGTTTTTGGCCACCATGAGCCATGAAATTCGCACGCCCATGAACGCGATCATCGGCATGCTTGAACTGGCCCTGAAAAAAGCTGACCAGGGCGTGCTGGACCGCTTTGCAATCGAGGTCGCTTCCGGGGCGGCGCAGGGCCTGCAAGAGTTGATTGGCGACATCCTGGACATCGTGCGCATTGAGTCAGGCAAGCTCTCCCTTTCGCCTGAACGGGCCAATCTACGCGTACTGATTGAGTCCCTGATCAGAATCTTCGAGGGCTTGGCCCGCCAGAAGAACCTGCGCCTGATCCTGGATATGGACCCCCAGGCCAACGGCGATGTGTTGATTGATCCCTTGCGGTTTAAACAGGTGGTTTCCAATCTGTTGGGTAACGCGATCAAGTTTACCGCCGAAGGCCAAATTCATCTGAAACTCACGGTAGTGCCGACGTCCGTCGAAGGGCGTTTGTCGATTCGCTTGCGTGTGGAGGACTCTGGCATCGGCATTTCCAGCGAGGATCAGTTGCACCTCTTCAGCCCCTTCAGCCAAGCCAGCAATAACACCCAATCGGCACGTGCAGGCTCCGGCCTGGGCTTGGCCATCAGCCGCACGCTGTGTGAAATGATGGGGGGCTCGTTGCGCCTGAGCAGTGAAGTGGGGAAGGGCACTCAGGTAGAAATGCTCCTCGATTTACCTTTGCTCGACGCGCTTCCCGAAGTAGAAGCACCCGTTGAGCCAGCACCCCTGGAACAGCGCGTGCTGAACATTTTGGTAGTGGACGACTACCCACCCAATCGCCTGTTGCTCTCCAAACAATTGGGCTATCTGGGGCACCACGTTACCGAAGCCGAAGACGGTGCGCATGGCCTGCGCGCCTGGCGAACGCGTAGTTTCGACGTGGTGATCACCGACTGCAGCATGCCGATCATGAACGGCTATGCCTTGACCCGTGCGATCCGCGCCGAAGAGCAGGTGCGTACTGCACCACGCTGCCTGATCGTCGGGTTTACCGCCAATGCCCAGGCGGATGAACGAGCCAACTGCCTCAACGCCGGCATGGATGACTGCCTGTTCAAGCCCACCAGCCTCAAAGCGTTGGCCGACCGTTTGGCGTTGGCGGCTCCAGCCACTGCGGTGGCGGTCGTGTTGCCGCTTGAACCTGCGCAGGGCGCACTGCTTGATTTCAGTCACCTCGGGCAACTGGTTGACGGTGATAAGGCGGCGCTGTTCGAGTTGTTGGACGACCTGGCCCAGAGCACTGAACAGGACCTGGCGAGGTTACCGGCGATGGTTTTCGAGGACGATATAAGAGGGCTCTGTGACCTGGCGCATAAGGTCAAGGGTGGTGCCCGGATCATCCAGGCCCACCGCTTGATTATGGCGTGCGAGCAATTGGAGGAGGCGTGTGAGGCCAACAGCGGCGAGGTAGCGCTTGAGCTGGCGGTCGCGAATTTGAGCGCGCAAATGACATGTCTCGCAACGAGCCTGCAGACCTATCGCCGTTAGGCTGCTCAACAGCCCCCTATGATGGCGGGCCTTGAGCAGTCACAGGATAATAAAGTTCCTCACTATTCATATAAAAAAGAACTAGCTCGTAGGAAATCCCCTACAAAACCTTGGGCCCGTTCATATCGTTCTGCCAAGTCATCAGGAATATTATTTGTTTCAGGTAAACAGGGCGTAAGAGTTGGGTTTCGGATCTTGCAAACTATAGCCTTTCCTATAATTGATATACCTCTAGGGTAGCGATGATGAACTTTTCTAAAAAAGCCTTGTTCGGTGCGATGTTGATTGCAAGCTCGGCCAGCGCATTTGCACTTGATAATGCGCCGTTGACCGTGAGTGGCGTTGTTGTACCCGCTGCCTGTACACCAGCCTTTACCGGCGGGGGGGACGTTGACTACGGCACTATTCCTTCTGCGTCTCTGAATGCCGGGGCCGTTACCGCGCTTGCAGATATGCCTGTTCCCTATACTATTCATTGTGATGCGCCGATTGCAATTGGTACATCTTGGACCGATAGCCGCACCGGCACGGCCCCAGGAACTAGTTACAACTTTGGTTTGGGCAAACAGGGGGCTAATAATATCGGCTGGTATATCATTACACATGATACGACCGCATCCACCGGTGATGGTGCACGGGTTGACGTTATCTATTCGCCAAATGGTGTAACCGGCTGGGCAGTCCCAACCGCTGCCACTGAGAACGCTGCTCACGATGGCTCAGTACTTGCGTTTGCGCCTCCCGGCACGCTTGTTCCTGGTGCTTATACTGACGTAGCCGGTGTTCTTACTGTATCTGCCGCTATCAACCCGACTAACGGTTTGGACTTGACCACAGCTATTACGCTTGATGGCTTGTCGACAATGACTGTTCGCTATTTGTAATCAGCACTAAACCATGCTGCGCTCATCCTGCAATGAGCGTGGCGCGGGCCTGTCAATGTAAGTTGCTATTAGTCTTGTGCATTTTAATACTTGATTACATAAATCATGTAATAGGGATAGAAATGTATTTGTGGGAGCAGTAGGGTTTGAAAAGATCAAATGGCGCAGTAACATTATTTTTATTCATCGCTGTTACAGGCGTTTTTAGTGGCGTCGCCTCGGCATCGGGAATGGTGCCAGAGACCACAGTTGTTCTAATAAATGTCGCTGATGGTGAGGGCACCATCAATGTAACCAATACAGACAAAAGTGTCGCATTGTTGTACACGTCGTTGGAAAACCTGCCGGAAGATCAAGAGAGCCTGCTGGTTGTGACACCGCCAGTGGCAAGAGTTGAGGCGGGTGAAAAACAGTTGTTACGATTTATTATTTCATCCGAGAGTCCGATTACGACTCAGCGACTCAAGCGCGTCAATATTGAAGGTATCCCGGAAAAGAACCCCGAATCTGCCTCTGTCATTGGTATGACCGTGCGCCAAAATTTACCGGTATTGATTACGCCAGGTGACCTGCCACTCAAAGCGGACCCTTGGACATTACTGAAATGGTCAGTGAACGGGCAAACGTTAACGGTAAAAAATGATAGCCGGTACGTCGTCCGACTCAACCAACTCATTAATGTCCTGCCAGCAAAGATATCTTTGCAACTACCGCGTACTTATATTTTGCCCGGTCAGACAGACAGCTTTAAATTGCCTACTGATGCTCGCCTTGCACCCGACTCAACGGTGCAGATCTACCCGGCCACCACTTATGGTTACGCAACAAAACCTTTCGATGCACCACTGAGCCAGTAGTGATTTCGTCCCCACTTTCTTGATGGTGTATTGTATGCCTAGTTTGCTCGTGTTGACGCATTCCGTGCGAACGGGTGCGTGTATGACCCGCGTCGTTTATCCAGTCAGTGCATTTAAGCCGTTATTTGTGGTCATGGCTGCGCTGTTGGGTAGTTGGGCGCAAGATACAAAGGCGTCAACATCTGCTGCTGCACCTACAGTCAGTCATCCACCAAAAAACGAAGTACCCCGCGCCGCTTCGTTTGATCTTGAAATGCTGAAAAGCCGCGGGCTTGATATAAAAGTGGCGGAATTTTTCAGCAAGGCACAGCGTTTTTCTGCGGGTGTTCGACGGGTAGATCTTCAGGTTAATGGCAAAAAACGGGGGAGCGTCGACGCCCTCTTTGATGAACAGGGACAGTTATGTTTTACCCGAGCATTTCTGGATCAAGCCAATTTAATAATCCCAGGCGACAAGTACCTTACTCTCGGGGCAAACGATAAATCGGAGGATGACTGCTATGACTTCCTGGAGGCTTTTGCGCAGACCGCGATAGAATTACACCCAAGTCGAGGAGAAGTTTCGCTGCTGGTCAGTATCGATGCCTTACGGCCTCTGAGTCAGGATCAGGGTATTTACGATTCAGGCGGGATTGCAGGTTTATTCAACTATGAAGTGCTGGGCCAGAACAGTCAGTATTCAAATGGCGAGAGTCGTTACTACTCGACTAACACTGAGGTAGGGTTTAATGCAGGCGATTGGATTGTGCGCAGTCGTCAGTCGTATAACGTGCAAAATAACACGCGTAATTTTCAGTCCCTCTACACTTATGGGCAAAAGACGTTTGTGCCGTTGCAGTCAACGTTACAGGCCGGCCAGATCAATATCCGTAACTCAGTATTCCCCGGTGCCGCCATTACGGGCGCACAGATGGTTCCGGACACAGGCCTGCAAGGTAAGGGTCTAGGCGGCGCTACGGTCGAGGGTATTGCCCAGAGTTCGGCAAGGGTTGAGATTCGCCAGGCGGGCGCCCTGATCCACACCTCTTTGGTACCGGCCGGACCGTTTCGCCTGCCGGATGTGCAGTTGCTCAACGGCTTCACTGACCTGGACGTGCGGGTCATAGAAGCTAGTGGTGAGACACGCAGCTTCACCGTCGCTGCAGCTTCGCTGGTGCAGGGCTCGTTGAGTGCACCTGGCTATTCGGTGGCTGTCGGTAAAGTGCGTACCTTCGACAGGGACGACCAGCAGTCGCCCATGGTGGTGACCGGTTCGGGGGGATGGTTGCTCAGCCCAACCAACAAACTCTCCACCGGCTTGATGGCCAGTGACAACAGCTATCAAGCCGCAGCCTGGACACTGGATTCGAACATCACGTCAAGTACATACGCAAGCGTTCGCAACACGCTGGCCAACGCGGGTGAAGAAGGCGTCAAGGGGACCCAAGTGAGCTTAACCCTCAACTCCACCCTGACTAAAAATCTCAATGCGGGCATTAATATGACTCGTCAGACATCGGGCTTCCGTGACCTGCTCGATACGACGCGGATCCACACGCGGGACTCCTTCAGGAGCCTGAACCGTGACCAGTACGGCGTTAATGTCGGGTGGAGCGATGAGTGGCTTGGTAGCGTGACCGCTGGCTACACAACCGGCAGTTCATTCGATGGACGAAGTACGCAGTTTGCAACAGCGTCTTGGGGTAAAACCTTTAAGCACACCACCGTCAGTTTCAATCTGGAACGCAGGATGGGGCGAACTCATACCGACACCGATAATGATTTCCGTGGTCGTCGCAGCGATGACGATGGAACCGCAATGTACCTGTCGGTCAGCGTCCCCTTGGGCGGCAAGCGCAGTGTGCGCAGCTATGCCAGCAAGCGAGATGGCACGACTCACTTTGGGACCACCTTCGATGACAACAGCAGTGATTTTGCCAAGTACCGTTTGACTGCCGAGCGCGACGTGCAACGCAAGGAGCAAGACTTCGCCGGGAACCTGAACCTGTTGCCGCGTTATGCGCAAGTCAACCTGGGGTACTCACGCAACGGCCCGGACAACACCAGCTATAGCGGACAACTGCGTGGGGGGGTGGCCGTGCATGAAAATGGCGTGACGCTGTCCCCCTATCCCCTGGCGGACACCTTCGGGGTTGCGAAAGTGGGGGACGTAGGCGGTGTGAAACTTACCACACCGAGCGGCCCGGTCTGGACCGATCCGTGGGGCAATGCGGTGATACCGCAGCTCAACGCTTACCAGAACACCCGCGTTGAAATCGACACCAAGAGCCTGCCCCGTAACGTTGATATTCAAAACGGTTTCAAAGCTGTTTCCGCAGGGCGCGGCTCGGTCAACAAGCTGGACTTTGCGGTAGTGAAATCACGTCGCGCGTTGCTGCAAATCAATGACGCCGAGGGCAAGCCAATTGAAAAAGGCGCGGCCGTACTCGATAGCAAGGGCAAGTTTGTGACCACCGTGGTCGATGACGGCAAGGTCTTTATTGCCAATGACCAACTCACCGATGCGCTAAGCATCAGTCAGGGTGAGGACAAGTCTTGTAACGTCCACTTCCAGCTCCCGGAAGAACCTGACTTGAACGTCTATTTCGAAACCGTAAAAGCCACCTGCACGGCTGGCTGATGGAAAACCCGCCTTCGGGCCAGGAACCGCTATGAAGTTTAAAACCTTGCATTTTCAAGCCATTGGCCTGACAGCCTGTGTCCTGTACGCGCTGTTTCTGGCCGAGCAGACCTTTGCCGCTCAGGAATGCCAAATCACCCTCAGTGATTCGAACCTGGACTTTGGTCGGGTGACTCAACCGGGGGCAAATGACCCCGCCAGCGGCAATGCGATGCACCCGTTGGGCAACCGGGTCATCAGCCTCAATGCCAGTTGCCCGCAGCCGGCGAAGCTCTTGATTCAGCTGCAAGGGGCCGGGCAGGGCGAGCAGTTTCGCTTCGCTCAGCGGGGGCAGCTCGGAGTGACGCTCAGCAATGCCTCAGTCGATGGGCGCAGTGTTCAGCTGGCGAAAGTGCAGTCCCTCGGTGCGCCGCCCGGGAATTCCAGTGCCTCGATCGAGGCGATGCCCGGAGACCGCGTGATTGCCGTCAGCGGCGGTTTGCCCGTGGAGGGTTCGCAGCTGTCGATGCAAGTCGAGCTTAAGCCGCAAGTGCCGGTGGCTGAACTGCGCACCCGGGATACAAAAAACCTCGAGGCCAACCTGTCGTTTCAAATCAACAGTTACTAACCCCAGCGTCCCCCGTGACGCTGCTCCACACCACTGGCACCCGCCTCAACGCTACGGCTACGCACACGTCGCCGTCCCTCTCCCCGCAATCCTTCGCCTTGCTAATCAGGGCGATGCGGACTTTTGCACGCTGAAATAAGAAGGACTACTTATGGATCGTCTACCGAATTTCGCGCTCACCTTCACCGCCGTCTTCCTGGTGATTGCTGCCGACAGCACCGTTGCTCATGCCGCTGACTTTGAGTTTGACCGGCAGATCATTGACGTCTCCGGGGATAGCGTGCCGGGCATTGCCATTGGAGACAGCAACGTAAGCTTGCTGATCACCGACAGCGCCGTCACCACCAACGGCAGGAACAGTCACGGAGTGATTGTGTCGGGTGCCAACGTCGGCACGGTCATGACCGGCACCAGCATTACAACCCTGGGTGACATGAGCCACGGACTCAGCTTTGCGGGCACCCATAACACTGGAGATCTCAGTGACAACCGCATCAGTACCGCAGGTGACAATTCGTTTGCGCTGAACCTCGGGCGCGGCACCCAAGTGAATGGCGACCATTTGACCCTCAGCACCGGCGGCCGCTTTTCGTCTGCGATCAATGTGCTGGAAAACAGCGTGCTTACGCTGAACAACAGCACCTTGCAAACCTCTGGGAACACCGCCCATGGCGTTTATATACGCGGCACAAGCGCCTCCGAGCGGGCGGTCGCGACCCTCAACAATGTGCTGGTTCAAACCGCTGGCGACAATGCGATTGGTGTGAACATCAACCGCAATGCGACGGGCACACTCGACACCGTGCACATCACCACGAGCGGCGCGAATGCGTTTGGCATTTGGGTACCCGACGCTGACAGCGAGCTGATCGCCCGTGATGTGAGCATCGATACGTCGGGCGACGGCGCTATCGGGGTGTTCACCCAGCTGGGCGGCAAGGCGAGCCTTGACGGGGGCTACATTCACACGACGGGCAGCAATGCTTATGCGTTGTATGCCGGCAATACGTCCTCCATTGCTGCACAAAACCTGTCGCTGCAGGTGGGCGCCAACAGCGTCGGCGCGTACGCCAGTGATAATTCGCAGATAAGCCTGGATCGGGTGGATATACGCGGCAGCGGGAACGCCATCGGGCTGGTGGCGGCTTCCGGTTCCAGCATTGCTATCAGCAACTCCGTCGTGAACATGACCGGTGAGTTTGCGCGGGGTGTTCAAGCCTCGAATGGCGGCACCGTGCGCCTTGATAATGTTGGCCTGAGCGCCGACCGTGCCAACAGTATTGGCCTGCAATCACTCGCCACTAATGGTGTTAGCAATACCTTTGTGATCAATGGCAGTTCCCTCAGCGCCGCCGACGGTCGCGGCATCAGCGTGCAGGGCGGCAGCGCCAACATCGACCTGAGTGATTCGCAGATCAGTGCCAAAGACCTGCTGGTGGTGGAGCAACGCCAGCTCGCCGACGGTACGTGGGTCGACACCCAGGATGTAAAGATCAACGCACAGCGTTCGCACCTGTCGGGTGACATCCGGGTCGATGCGCTCGACTCTGCGCTGTCCTTGCAGGACCACTCCAGCCTCACGGGCATGGTGCACGGGCTGGATAAACTGAGTCTGGATAAAAGCCTGTGGCAGATGACCGGCGACTCACAGGTCGGCCAGTTGCATATGGCCGGCGGTCAGGTCAATTTCAGCGGTAGCCCCTTCAGCACGCTCACCATTGATGGCGATCTCAGCGGTAACGGCAGCTTCCTGATGAACACGGACCTGGCCAGCCTGCAGGGCAATCTGCTGCGCGTAGGCGGTCAGATTGAAGGCGATCACACGTTGATCGTCGAGGACTCCGGGCATGAACCGGCGGCGGCGGGTGGCGAGCTGCGGTTGGTCGACGGCAATGGCGGGGCCGGGCAGTTTGGTTTGTACGGCGACCATGTCGATGCCGGCGCGTTTCGCTACTCCCTCCAGCAGCAAGGCGACGATTGGTTTTTGGTGAACACTGGGGCTACACCGGGCAAGCCCGACGACCTGTCGAAAGGCAGCAACGCCGCCATCGCTTCCCAGACCGCCGTGGCTACCCTGTGGAATTCGCAGATGGGCGTGCTGGTCAAGCGCCTGGGCGAGTTGCGCATGGGCCAGGATGAGGGCGGTGTCTGGACGCGGGCCATTGGCAGCAAGTTCAATGTCGGCGAAAACGCCAGCCGCGCCTTCACTCAGAACAACACCGGAGTGGAAGTCGGCGCCGACAAGGCGATTGCGTTGGCCAGCGGCAAGGTGTACGTCGGTGGCATGGTAGGCGCAGGGCGCTCGGACCTGAATTTTGGCGAAGGGGCCACAGGCTCAATCGACAGCAAGATGATCGGTGCCTATGCGACCTACTTGAATGACAACGGTATCTATGTCGACAGCGTGCTCAAGTACAGCCATTTCGACACCGACATCAAGACGCCGACCAACCTCGGCTCTTCGGTCAAGTCCTCCTATGGCAGCCATGGGATCGGCATGGACGTTGAGGTCGGCAAGCACATCGCGCTCAAGGACGGCTGGTTTGTCGAGCCACAACTGGAACTCACGGCAACCCGCACTCAGGGCGCGCAATACACCGCCAGCAACGGGCTGCAGGTGGATGCCCAGCGCGTGAACTCGCTGCAGAGCCGGGTGGGCTCGCTGCTGGGGCGCAACCTGACGCTGGACAACGGTTTGAATATCCAGCCTTACGTCAAGGCGTCGTACATCAATGAGCACGCTGGCAAGAGCCACGTGAAGGTCAACGGTAACCGCTTCAAAACCGACCTCGCCAGCGACCGTGGCGAACTCGGGTTTGGCGCCATTGTGCAAGTCAGTGCCAAGAGCAAGATCGCCCTGGACGCCGAATACGCCAAAGGCGATGACATCGAGCAGCCTTGGGGCGTGACGCTCGGTTATCGCTACCTCTGGTAAGAAATCCCAGTGCTTTGGCTCGGCTTTATGCCGGGTCTTTTTTTGCCTGGCCTTTGACCTGTGGGAATTTCCCTACAAGTCCTCAGTCCCGTTCGTCGTTATTCCACAGAGACAGACGCGCACCATCAGCCACTGGGTTGATTCCCGACGTTACTCAACTTGAAGTGGCTGGAGCATTGAATGAAGTATCGACACCTCTACACCCGGGCTCCCGCGCCGCTGTTGCTAATGATCACCGCGGCTACGCTGGCTGCCTGTGCCAGCGCCCCGATGCCCACTGAGCAGATTTCCCTGGCCAAAGACGCGGTCGACCGCGCCGTCTCTGCCGGAGCGACTGAATACGCACCGCTGCAAATGAAGGCCGCACAAGACAAGGTCTTCGTGATGGAGCGCGACATCGGCGAAAAAAACTACGTAAAGGTCAAGGCGCTGGCCGAGCAGATTCAGGCAGATGCCAACCTGGCGGAACGCACGGCCATTACGGCGAAGACGCAGAAAGCGCTCAAGGACGCCCAGGGCGGCATTCAAGTGCTCAAGCAGGAAATGCTGCAAGCCCCTGCCTCCGCTCCGACCCCTATTCGCTAAGGACTGACTATGCGTACTTACTTGCTGTTACCCCTGGCCTCGGCTGTGGCCCTGGTGTTGGCGGGCTGTGCTGCCACTGCGGAAAACCCTCAGTTGGTTGAGGCACGCCAACAGTTTTCGACGCTGCAAGACAACCCCCAGTCGAGCACCCTGGCGCCGATCGAAACCAAAGATGCCTTTGCGGCCCTGAGCAAGGCTGACGTGTTATCCAATTCGGATCGCAAGGCGGCTGGCATTGACCAACTGGCTTATTTGGCCACGCAGAAGATTGCCTTGGCCGAACAGGTGATTGCCGGGCGTGAAGCCAGCGCAGGCTTGGCCAATATCGACGTTGAGCGCACGCAGGTGCAGCTGGATGTTCGCACCCAGCAGCTCAAGGCGTTGCAGGCGCTGAACGCCAAGCCCACCGAGCGTGGCCAGGTGATCACCTTTGGTGACGTGCTGTTCGATACCGGCCAGTCTGATCTGAAGTCCGGTGCGCGCCGCGATGCTGTGCAACTGGCTGGTTTCTTGACGGCCAACCCTGAACGCAAAGTGCGGATCGAGGGCTTCACCGACACGGTCGGCAACCAGGCCTCGAACCAGACGTTATCCGAGCGCCGCGCCGATGCCGTGTCGTTCGCGCTGGTTCAGCAGGGCGTTGATCCATCGCGCATCACTACCCGTGGCTACGGCGAAGAGTACCCGGTGGCGGGCAACAGCACTGCCAGCGCCCGGCAGCTCAACCGCCGCGTTGAAGTGATCGTCTCCAATGGAGCATCGGCGGTCCAGGCCCGATAGCCCGTTCAATCAAAGCACCCTGAAGGCGTGGCGGGCTCAGCCTGCCGCGCCCTGGAAGACTGCCCATGACGAACAAAGCGTTACGCATATTGATTGCCGACAGCAGGCCGGCCGAGCGAAGTGTCATCGAGAACATGTTGAATCGCCTGGGTTACCACTGCATTGCCGCCGCGGGCTCTTATCACGAGTTGGAGGCACTGACCGCGCCGCCGGTATCGCCGTTTGATCTGTTGATTGTGGACGCGCTGCTGGGGGCTTACGAAGGCGTGAACGTCGCACATTTTTGCCAGTGCAACCCCCATGTTTATCACTCACTGACGTACAGCGACTATCGCATCGGGCTGGTCGACACGGTGCCGTGCGATCACCAGGCCGTGCATGCCTCGTTGGAAGCCACACCGGACTTGCGTTCACTCGCCGGGCTCATGTCGATCATTGACAGTGCGCCGCCGTGCACCGGCGTTAAGCCGTTACACCCAGGGCAGAGGGCCGATGTGCGGCCGCCCGGCGCCATGATGTTTAGCGCAGCGTAAACAGGAGGGCTTATGCAACTGACCCCGAGAGAAATGGACAAGTTGATGATCTACACCTTGTCGGACGTCGCCTTGCGGCGCAAGGCGCGGGGCTTGAAGTTGAACTACCCCGAAGCCGTTTCGATTATCACCGTGACGGCACTGGAAGGCGCACGGGACGGCAAGACGGTAGAGGACGTGATGTATGAGGCCAGCAAGGTCTTGACCAAGGCTGACGTGATGGATGGCGTCAGCGACCTGGTGCCCAACGTTCAGGTAGAGGCGATTTTCACCGATGGCAGCCGTCTGGTCACTGTGCATGACCCGATCAAGTAACGGGAGTAATACACCATGAGCACAAAAAAAATCCCAAGCCCGCATCAAGACACAAACCCGCAACACGACATCCCCCACGCCAAAAACCCCGGCGGCGTACATGCCCACAGTAACGACGATGTACCGCTGGGTGGCTGCATCTACGCAAGTACACCGATTACCTTCAATGAAGACCGCCCGGTGACGACCCTCAGGGTGCGCAACACCGGCGACCGGCCGATTCAGATCGGCTCGCACTTTCACTTCTTCGAAGTCAACCGCGCCCTTGAGTTTGACCGCGCCGCAGCCTATGGCAAGCGCCTGAATATCACCGCTACCACGGCCATTCGCTTTGAGCCAGGTGACGAAATCGAGGTGCCGCTGATTTTCTTCGGCGGCAAGCAAACCCTTTACGGCTTCAACAACCTGGTGGATGGCTGGGCACCGGATGGCGCCGAAAGCCCGCATGAGCGGCCCGAGAAACTGCAAGCAATTCGCCGCGCGGCGGACCTCGGTTTCAAGTCCTCCACGCCTTAGAAAGGAGCCATCGATGCCTACCATTTCACGCAAAGAATACGCTGGGCTGTTCGGCCCGACCGTGGGCGATAAAATCCGCCTGGGCGACACCCAGCTGTTTGTCGAGATCGAACAGGACCTGCGCGGTTACGGCGAAGAGTCGGTGTATGGCGGCGGCAAATCCCTGCGCGACGGCATGGGCGCCAATAACAACCTGACCCGCGAAAACGGCGTGCTGGACCTGGTGATCACCAACGTCACGATCATCGACGCGATCCAGGGGGTAATTAAGGCCGACGTAGGGATTCGCGATGGCAAGATTGCCGGCATCGGCAAAAGCGGTAACCCGAGCGTCCAGGACGGCATCACCAGCGGCATGGTGGTGGGGGTGAGCACGGACGCAATCTCCGGTGAACACCTGATACTGACTGCCGCCGGGATTGACACGCACATTCATCTGATCTCGCCGCAGCAGGCGTTTCACGCGTTGTCCAACGGGGTGACCACCTTCTTTGGCGGCGGCATTGGCCCTACCGATGGCTCCAACGGCACCACCGTTACCGCCGGGCCGTACAACATACGCCAGATGCTGCGTTCGCTCGAAGGCTTGCCGGTCAACGTCGGCATGCTCGGCAAAGGCAGTGCCTGCGGGCGTGACCCGCTGGCGGAACAGATCATTGCCGGCGTGGCGGGGTTGAAGGTTCACGAAGACTGGGGCGCTACCTCCAATGCCTTGCGTTATTCCTTGCGTACGGCCGATGAGATGGACATTCAAGTCTCGGTGCACACCGACAGCCTCAATGAAGGTGGCTACGTCGAAGACACCATCGATGCCTTCGAAGGTCGCACCATTCACACCTTCCACACCGAGGGCGCGGGTGGCGGTCACGCCCCGGACATCATCAAAGTGGCCAGCCAGAACAACGTGCTGCCCAGCTCCACCAACCCGACCTTGCCCTATGGCATCAACAGCCAGGCCGAGCTGTTCGACATGATCATGGTCTGTCACAACCTCAACCCTAACGTGCCCGCCGACGTGTCATTTGCCGAAAGCCGGGTGCGCCCGGAAACCATCGCCGCCGAAAACGTGCTGCAGGACATGGGCGTGTTGTCGATGTTCTCCAGCGACTCGCAGGCCATGGGCCGCGTGGGGGAGAACTGGCTGCGGATCGTCCAGACCGCCCATGCGATGAAAGTCTGCCGTGGCAAATTGCCGGAAGACAGCGCCGACAACGACAACTTCCGGGTGCTGCGCTACGTGGCAAAAATCACCATCAACCCGGCGATCGCGCAAGGCATCAGCCATGTGCTGGGCTCGGTGGAAATCGGCAAGATGGCCGATCTGGTGCTGTGGGACCCGCGGTTCTTCGGCGCCAAGCCGAAGATGGTGATCAAGGGCGGCATGATCAACTGGGCGGCCATGGGCGACCCGAACGCATCGATAACCACCCCGCAGCCGGTGTTCTACCGCCCGATGTATGGGGCGCTGGGCAAAAGCCTGCAAGACACCTGCGTGACCTTCGTGTCCCAGGCCGCACTGGAAGACGGCGTAAAGGAAAAGGCCGGGCTGGACCGGCAGGTCATGGCGGTACGCAACTGCCGCACCATCTCCAAGAAGGACCTGGTGCGCAATGACAAAACACCGCATATCGACGTCGATCCGGAAACCTTTGCAGTGAAAGTCGACGGTGTGCACGCCACCTGCGACCCAATTGAAACGGCCGTGATGAACCAGCGTTATTTCTTTGGCTAAGGCCAGGCAGCAGGACTGATCGAGGAAGGAGTGTGCAACGTGATCCTGATTGAAAAAATACTCGGCAACGCCAACAAAGATGCCGCCTGGAAACTGCAACTCAAGACCGCGCGCATTGACTTGTTGGTACTCGACCCCCGTGAAGCGCATAAAAGTCGCTGCCGGCGCACCACCATGAGCGGGCTGGACTTGGGTATCTCGCTGGAGCGCCATGTGGTGCTGTGCGACGGCGATATCCTGCTGTGGGACGTGCCTGCCCAGACCGCAGTGGTGGTGCAATTGAACCTGCGCGACGTCATGGTGATTGACCTTCGCGAGCTTAAACAGCAACCCCTGGACGTACTGATCAAAACCAGTTTCGAGCTGGGGCACGCCCTGGGCAATCAGCACTGGAAAGCCGTGACCCAACACAATGAGGTGTACATCGCGCTCACGGTGGCAACCAAGATGATGGACTCGGTGATGCGCACCCATGGGTTTCAACACTTGCCGTACGCGTTTGTGGCGGGTGCTGACATTCTGCCCAGGCTTACCACTTGCGAAGCGCGCCTGCTGTTCGGCGGCGCCGAGGAAACCGCTACGCATGTCCACGTCGCCAGCCCACAAGACAAGCTCGACGCAGCGACCCTGACAGTGCATGGCCCGCACAGCCATGGCGACGGTATCCGCCACACGCACTAGGTGCGGCATAAAAAGGCGCTTTGATGAAACCGTCCGATTTGATTCGCATCCTGCAATTTGGCGATTCGGTATTACCCGTGGGGGCCTTTTCGTTTTCCAACGGCGTTGAGTCCGCTATCCAAAAAGGCATCGTTCACGACGTTACGAGTCTCAAGGGGTTTGTGCTCACAGCCTTGCAACAGGCTGCCAGCGGCGACGGCATGGCAGTCGTCGCGGCCCATCAGGCGGCACAGAGCAATGACCGCGACGGCATCGTGCGGGTCGATTGGGCGGTGCATAACCGCAAGCTCAGCGAAGAAACCCGGTTGATGGCCACACGCATGGGCAAGAAGCTCGCCGAAATGTCGATGCATGTTGTTGAACACCCCCAAGTGCGCTGGTGGCTGGAGCAGATCAAGGCGGGCAAAACACCAGGTACTTATCCGGTCACCCAGGCCTTGGTGATGTCGACCCTGGGCATCGGCGCCCGGGAGGTGGTGGTGATGCACCAGTACGGTGTGGCCATGACCATCCTCAGCGCGGCGATGCGTTTGATGCGGGTTACCCACCTCGATACCCAGCACATCCTGTTTGAGCTCAATCACGAGATTGAAGCCTTCTGCGCCATCGCTGAAATCGGCGATGTCGAGCAGATGTGCGCTTACGTGCCCATTGTCGATGTGCTCGCTGCCGTACACGTCAAAGCCCATGTACGGCTGTTTATGAACTAATCCTTTAACATTTTCAGTAAGGAGCACTTGTGAAAAAAATTACCCGCATTGGTATTGGCGGCCCGGTGGGCTCGGGTAAAACCGCAGTCATCGAAGTCATCACCCCCATCCTGATCAACCGTGGCTACAAACCGCTGATCATTACCAACGACATTGTCACCACCGAAGACGCCAAGCAGGTCAAGCGCACGCTGAAGGGGATACTCGACGAAGACAAAATCCTCGGCGTCGAAACCGGTGCCTGCCCGCACACGGCGGTGCGTGAAGACCCGAGCATGAACATCGCTGCGGTCGAAGAAATGGAAGAGAAGTTCCCGGACAGCGACCTGGTTATGATCGAAAGCGGCGGGGACAACCTGACGCTGACGTTCAGCCCGGCATTGGCTGATTTCTATATCTACGTGATTGACGTGGCGGAAGGCGAAAAAATCCCGCGCAAGAATGGCCCCGGCCTGGTGCAGGCGGACATTTTGATCATCAATAAAATCGACCTTGCGCCCTACGTTGGCGCGAGCCTGGAGGTAATGGAAAGTGACACCCGGGTGGTGCGCAACAACCGCCCGTACATCCTCACCAACTGCAAAACCGGCCATGGGATAGAGGAGCTGGTGGACATGATCGAGCACATGTTCCTGTTTGCGCACAAACCCGGCGCCGAGGTCGTTGCATGACCTCCCAATTGCTGAACATCCTGAACACGCCATCACGGCTGCTCGCCCACACCATTGGGCAAGATGCGCCTGAGCTTGCGCGTTATCAGGACGAGCCGCGCCAAATGCGCAGCGGCGCGGTAGGCAAAAGTGGTTATCTGCTGCTTGGGTTTGAACTGCGTGGCAAGCGCAGCGTACTGGCGAACATGGAGCGGCGCGTACCGTCGCTGGTGCAAATGGCATTGTATTGGGATGAACAAATGCCTGACTTGCCTTGCGTCACCATGATCTCAACCACCGGTTGTGTGCTGCAGGGCGACCGTTTGGCCACAGACGTGACTGTTGGGCCGGGAGCCTGTGGCCACGTCACCACTCAGTCAGCGACCAAAGTGCATTCGATGAATGCCAACTATGCCGCACAAATCCAGAACTTCAGGGTCGAGGAGGGCGGCTACCTGGAGTTTTTGCCCGACCCGGTGATTCCGCATCGCAACGCGCGGTTTATCACCCACACCCGCATCCAGGTGCATCCAACCGCCACCGTCATCTACTGCGACATGTTGATGTCAGGCCGCAAATATCATCACGTGGACGAGCGTTTTGGCTTTGACCTGTACTCCTCGCGGGTGTCGGCTGAAAACCTCGAGGGCCGGGAATTGTTTGTGGAGAAGTACATCCTGCAGCCAAAAACCGACAGCCTGGATGCCACGGGTGTGATGCAAACCTTTGACATCCTCGCCAATGTGATTTTGCTCACGCCCAAGGAGCATCACGCGCGGATTATCGAGCGCATTCCGGCGTTGTTTGACCAAGCAGCGGGGCAGGCGAGCGGTGTCAGCCGCTTGCCGAATAACTGCGGGCTGATTTTCAAGGTATTGGGCAATGACAGCGGTGAAGTCAAAGCGCAAATCCGCGCGTTCTGGACCGTTGCTCGCGAAGAAATCAAGGGCATTAGCGTGCAGCCGAAGTTTCTCTGGCGCTAAGCCAACCCTGTCTGGATGCCCCGCACCACGCACGCACGTTCATCGCCAATCAAGGAACCGTCAATGACTGCAAGCACCTCTCTAACCCCTACCAGGCAGGCGTCAGTCACCACGCGTCACGCTGTGTATTTGTTGACCTGCCTGGTCGCGGCCAACTGCTTTGCGTGGGCCTGGGCCGTTATCGAGTTCGGCACCAACCCGGTGCTGATGGGCACCGCATTACTGGCCTACGGCTTCGGTTTGCGCCACGCCGTGGATGCCGATCACATTGCCGCCATCGACAACGTCACACGCAAGCTGATGCAGCAAGGCCAGCGGCCGATTGCCGTAGGCACCTGGTTCTCGTTGGGGCACTCCACGATCGTGATAGTGGCCTCTTTCGCCATTGCCGCCACGGCGATGGCGTTCAAGGACGACATGGCCTGGTTCCAGGAAACCGGGGGTTTGATTGGTACCCTGGTGTCGTCGGTGTTCTTGTTGTTGTTCGGCCTGTTCAACCTGGTGATCCTGGTATCGGTGTACAAAAAATTCAAACAGGTCAAGGCAGGCTTGGTTCTGGCGCCCGAAGCGCTGGATTTTCTGGCAACTAACCAGGGCGGAGTAATGGCGCGGCTGTTCGGTCGAGTGTTCAACCTGGTTAACAAGAGCTGGCATATGTACCCGGTGGGCTTCTTGTTCGGCCTGGGTTTCGACACCGCCACAGAAATCGGCTTGCTGGCGATCAGCGCCACCAGTGCCTCACACGGCATCAGCCTGTGGTCGATCATGGTGTTCCCGGTGCTGTTTGCGGTCGGTATGGCGCTGATCGACTCGCTGGACAACTTCGTCATGGTCGGCGCCTATGGCTGGGCGTTCTCCAAGCCGGTGCGCAAGCTTTACTACAACATCACCATCACTGCCGCCTCGGTGGTCGTTGCGCTGTTTATTGGAGGCGTTGAGGCGCTGGGCCTGATTGCCGAAAAGCTCGAATTGCGGGGTGGAATCTGGACACCTGTCAACGCCATCAACGACAACTTCGGTGAAATTGGCTATTGGATTATCGGCATGTTTGTACTGTGCTGGTTGATCTCGGCACTCAATTACTACCTGCGCGGCTATGATCAATTGCGCGCGAATACCTGACCTGCAAACGCGCCGCAAAACCAACCCAGCATCCGCCTCGGTGCTGGGTTGCAGGCCTTACTGGTGGAGTACCAGCGGCCGCTCAGCTAAGCCAGCGTAATCCGATAACGCTCAGCAGAATCAAGCCGATCCATATCAGCCGCCATAACGATACGGCGTCACCCAGCCAGTACATTCCGACGAGCGCTGTGCCTGCGGCACCGATACCGGTCCAAACGGCATAAGCGGTTCCTACGGGCAGCACGCGCAGCGCGATGGTCAACAGCGTCAAGCTTGCGGCCAGTACCACTAAGGTGCCGGCCAACAGCCAAGGTCGTTCAAGGCCACTCGCAGATTTCAATCCGACTGCGAAGACCACCTCTAGAAAACCGGCGATGATCAGTAATAACCAGGAAGCGTTATAGGTCATTTGATAAGTCCTGTACCCATACGAAAAAAGCGAGCCAAAGATGGCTCGCCTGTTTGGGGGGCGAAAATTAGTTGGGGAAGAATTTGCCACTGAAGAGCCGCGTCAGGGTTTTCACTGCCAGGACGGCTAATACGGCGGTAAGGAACAGCAAAATCACCGCCGCTATTATCGTCAGCAGGGTGTTGTCCTGTGCATGCGCGTAGGTCAACGCGGCATTGCTCAATGCGGCGATGGGAAAGCTGATCGCCCACCAGGAAGGACCAAAGGACACATCACGGCGAAACACTTTGAAACTCAGCACCACGAACAGGAACAAGCCGAAGTAGAACAACACGCTGGCGAACCTATCGATGCCGAACATGTTGACGTAGGCCAGGAAGCCCACCTCGAACGGTGCGATCAGGATCATCAGCGAGGGCACCATGCCTTTGGCCAATGTGGTCTGATGGACCAGCCGCGAAAAGATCCGCGTGTAGAAGATCAGCGCCAGTACCGTGCCGATGGCGACAGCAAGCAAATTAAACTCGGGCGCCCATTTCATCGGCATGTGCGCACCGGTGACCGCAATATCCAGGCTGGCAACACCCGGCACCAGCCACGCCGGAACAACATGCAATTGATCTTGGTCGCCCGACAACAACCGGGAGACCAGCAGGCCGGCGAGTAGTACGGTCAAAAGACTGCCGAGTACCCAGAGTGCCTGTCCGAGCAACTGATTGTGGGGCGCCGCCACTGCCGAAAGAAGCAACAGTGCAATGGTCACAGTGCCGAAAAAGTTGCTGGCGATGGGGTGATTGAACTCCGCGCGGACGGTTTCAGGGTGTTTTATCCACTTGGTCAAATAGCTCAGGGTCAGCAATACAAATACAAGGCCGGCCAAGCCTCCCAGTACTTCACCGAGCACAGCGCCGTAGCCATAAAACTGTCCACTCAAGCGCCATGCCAGGCCCAATCCGGCTAGCCCCATTACTGAGCCAAACAGATTGATGGGTAAATTTTTTATGGACGTCGTGCTCGTCCGCGTCAACGTTTCGGCCACGGCGGGCTGAATGTTTGCAGCGTTCATAGTGCGTTCTCATTAAACGGAATTTGCCGTTAGCGTTTTCGCTATGGGGCAGGGAGGTGGAAGTTAAGTTAACTTCCCTGAAGAATTATTGAGTTTTGATAACGGTAATAACCCGTTGCGGGAATGGAATACTGATTCCTTCTTTTGCCAATGCAGCAGGGGCTCTTTCGTTAAGTAAATACAACAGGTGCCAGTAATGCTCGGGTTTCGCCCATACGCGTAATGACATGACTATCGCGCTATCGCCCAACGCTTTGACGACCACCGTGGGTTCCGGATGCTGCTCAATCCTTGGGTCGACAGCCATACCCAGCAGGGCTGCGCGGGCGGTTGCCAGGTTGCAGGCGTAGTCGACACCCACGTCCAGCGTCACGCGGCGTACCGGTTCGCTGGAGAGATTGGTGATAACGCCGTTCGAAAGGACCCCGTTGGGCACCACGATCTTTTTGTTCTCTATGGTGAGAATGATCGTATGGAAGATCCTGATCGAGTTCACCGTGCCGAACAGGTTTGGCGTCTCAATGACGTCGCCGACCTTGAACGGACGAAACAGCAAGATCAACACGCCGCCAGCCAAGTTCGACAGGCTTCCCTGCAGCGCCAGGCCCACTGCAAGACCGGCAGTGCCGACCAGCGCGATGAAACTGGTGGTATGAATACCGATCATCGAAGCCACACTGATGATCAGCGTAATCTTCAGTCCCATGTTAACCAGGCTGCCGGTGAAACTGCGCAGCGTAGGGTCGACATGGCGCCGCGCCAATACCTTACTGATGCGTCGCGTTACGCCGCTGATCATCCACCAGCCAATCACCAGTGTTGCAATTGCCAAAAGGAAGTGAGCACCGTATTCAAGTATGACGGGCACCCAAGTCGTGGTGTCAGTTAACAGTCGTTTGTATTGCGTTTCCATGGGGAATCCTTGTCGCTTTGCTCCACGCGAAATGGGCGGTGTCGGGCAGGGCGTTTAAGGCCTGCGGCTTCGTGCAGGCCTTGTCTGACTCGGCAAAGAATGGCAGCTAACAAGGCTAAGTTGAGTAGAACCCAGCCCAAGGGGTTGTAGGGCATTTCTGACGAGCATGACACATCATTTAACATAATATACATTATGCGTACCGTTATGTGCGGAGCTGGGGGGCTCTGGAGGTCAAATTTGAAGCCTGCCCCAGACCTTGATCACTGTCGGGAACACCCAACCTCCGAACCAAATCGTAGCTATTCACCGAACTCAATTAAAATCAATGACTTACCTAGGATAACTGGATGTTCCTCTAGCTTTTACAAAGAACCCTGTGAAAACCTAGGTGGGTTGTGATAATAAACCGTTTTGCTAAACCCCCCATGGTACAAGGGCCGTGCCAGTTCTGTACTACTAAAAATAGGTAAGTGGCGGAAAAAGCTATGGATCTATCGAGAAGTTTTAAATCACCGAACTACTGTGACGGGGGCATCTTGATCTCTCCAGATAAGCCGGAAACGCGACGAAAATTTGCGTCTATGAGGCATCACCTGTCAACACGTGGCTGATAAATACTTTTCTACAGTCCGATATTTTCGATTCACCGAACAAAACCACATCTTTTGCCCAGGCAGATATACAGATTTTATAGAATCTCAACGAAAGACTACCAATCAGCAAGGCTTACAGAGCGCAATATGTAAATTTTTAATTACCGAACAAACCTGAAATAGTTGAGAGTTACCCGGTTTAACCTCCGAACAAAGGACCAGTTTTAGTTATTTAATCACCCCGAAGCCCACTTAATTAGACGCTAACCCCGGCTACACTTGGCCACAAGCCAAAACAGAGGCGCATTTAAACACCGGACAGACCCATAAAAAGTTCTTTTTTTGGAAAAGGTTTTTCACCACCTAACTGATGAGGCTAGTTCTTTCAGTTACGGATCGGCCTTCGTTAATTTAGGCGGTTCGGCCCTATATATACCTACATTTCTGTTGGACGTCGTACCTTGCTTTTAAAAAGCGCTGGCGCTAGGATTCATCCATCGAATGAAAGTCATTTTGGTGGCTAACTCAACTAAATGACTGTTTAGTTGAGTTATGTCGTTGCAGGCGCAGCTAGCCCTTTCAGATATCCGATAATGTCCAGACCCGTATATTTCATTCCCGCAAGTTCCAATTTCATGCAGGACGTCCCATGCCTTCGTCACCGCAACCATTGTTTGAAAGCTACCGACGCTTTTTGGAGTTGAACTTTCACCAGATGAGTGAAGAATTACCTCTGGCTCGGGATTACTTGGCAAGCTTTCCCGAGGAGCTGGAGGCTCATCAGGGCTATATCGCTGCGCGCGGTTTCCTCAAATCGTATGCCGGCAATGAGGCGACCTTCAATTCCTACCGCACGCACGTGGAACGTTTGTTGCTTTGGTCACTGCTGATGGCCCGGAAGCCTTTCCTGGAATTACGCCGCAGTGACGCCGAGGCGTTTATGGAATTCTGCTTGCAGCCGACGGCGGCTTGGATTGGACCGATGGTCAAGTCGCGCTTCCTCCGGGTCGGTGGCCAGCGCAAAAGCAGTGCCGACACTTACTAACTCAACGCGGTGTGGCGTCCTTTCAGCCAGACGGCGCCCAAACGTGACAAACACCTTCCGGAGCCCTCGCCGTCAGAGAATCGTTACAAGATGGCCCAAGGGTCCGTGGCCCAAGTCTTTGCCGTCTGTGGCAGCTTCTATCAATACGCCATGGACGAAGGCCTCACCGAAGCCAACCCATTTCGCGCGATCAAACAAAAGGCGGTCTACAAGCAACGCCATACCAGGAGGTGTCCGGCCGCGCCCTCTCCCACCTCCAGTGGGATTATGTAATCGAAACCGCGGAGGAAATGGCCGAAGAAGACCCCGACCATGAACGCACGCTGTTTGTACTCACGACTTTGTTTGCCATGTACTTACGCGTTTCTGATCTGGTCGGTCGCGACAACTGGGAACCAACCATGCGTGATTTTCGGCGAGATAGCATGGGCAACTGGTGGTTTCATGTAGTGGGCAAAGGCAACAAGTCGGCCAAAATCAGCGTGCGCGATGACTACGTGTACACTTATTTGAGTCGCTATCGAAGACACTTGGGGCTAAGTGCCCTGCCCTCACCGCATGAGACCTATCCCCTACTGACCACGTTAAGCGGCCGGGGTGGCCTTTCAGGTCGACACCTACGCTTGTTACTCCAGCAGGTGTTTGATCGCGCCTTGCTGAAAATGACCGCAGAAGGTCGCAGCGACGATGAAATCGATAACCTGCGCTCTGCATCGTTGCATTGGTTGCGACACACGTCGGCAACTTTTGATGCACCCTTTCGCGACATGAAGGATTTGCAGGCGGACCTGCGCCATAACAGTCTGAGCACCACGCAAAACACCTATTACAACTCGCTCGACGAGCAGCGCGCGCACTCGGTCAAACACCTTAAGTTTAAATAGTGGGTTGATGACTTGGCACCGGCAACGTTGTTTTCTTGTTCTGGGTTCCAATGGAACCGTAGTTGTGGATAGGCACCGACCACGCCAAGTTAATGGTACATGTGGTGTACTATTAAGTCGAATTAAGATTTACTGGCGCTTAATCCCCGCAAGCTACTTTAAAATTATTTCAGCCGTTTTGCGCCGCAGTGGCTGAATACTTCACTCAGCGATGCTCCGCACCGACGTCCCACAACCGTTCATTTTTCCAACGCCCTAGCTGGAATCGCCTCGGTTGATAACTAATATGAGCGATGTGCAGTTGCGCACCGCACCGCTCAGATCAGGGCGCTGGCAGTTACCCTTGGCCGTCTTTGCATTGATTACGCCAAGACATGACAACGCTGCGCTCGTGCTTTCCTCCATAAGCGTCACAATTCATGAGCTAGGCTGTTTGAAAGAAGAATCTGCCTGCCACCTACTCATAAGCACTCATGCATGGAAGACACTCCGAACATTCCAGCCGTCATCGGTGCGTCGCCCGAGGACACCGTCACCAGGGAGTCACTCTACGAGCAGGCTTGGTCAACGCCGATGACCAAAATCGCGGAACGTTATGGGGTGTCCTCAAGCTACTTGGCGCGCGTATTCACCCATCTGAACATTCCCCGTCCTGCCGTTGGGTATTGGGCGAAGGTAGCCGCGGGAAAGCGTAAAGCCACTCCTCCGCTGCCGGAGGTCCAGCCAGGCGCGCTCCTCTCCTGGAGCCGGAACGGCGCGCCCGAGCAAATCTCCCGCACACCCCCTAAAAGCCCGGCAAAAATTCGTACGAGATCGCCCGATCGCATGGCGGTGCTCCCTCGCCGGCATCCGTTACTGGTGGACGTTGAAGAGTATTTTAAAAAAGCCCAGGAGACTGATGAAGGTTATCTGCGGCCTTCAAAACGTTCGATGGCAGATCTAATTGTTAGCCGCTCAGGCGTAAATCAAGCCGTGGACTTCGCCAATCAATTGTTTCTGGCCCTGATGAAAAAGGGTCTGGCGGTCGCGCTTTCTGACCCTGCTACTCACATGGGCCGTGAGTCAGTGGATCATCGAGAGGTGGCATCAAACAGGTACGTGCACCCTGCCGTGTGGCGACCTCAACGTCCCACGGTCGTCTACGTCGGCACTGTTGTGTTCGGTCTGTCCATTTATGAGATCAGTGAATACGTCCACGTGAAGCGCCCCGAGAAGAAATACGTCCGCCTGACAGCGCTTCCAGTAAGTAAAAGACGCTCCGATTACCCTGATAGATGGATGATGAGCGCCGATATGCCAAGTAGCAGATTGTGCTTGCAGGTGTATTCCCCGTACCACAGTGTGGAGTGGATTCAGCGATGGACTGAGAACAAGCCTGGCGACTTGGCCAGCAAAATTCCCGGCATCGTGACGTCTTTGCTAGCCGAGGCTCCGATTCTCGCGGGCAAGGTGGAGATCGAGCGAATACGGAGCGAGCAGGAGCGACAGCGACACCAATTACAGATGGAAGAGTGGCGACGCAAGGAGGATGAGAAGCGTCGGCTCAAGGTGATTCAAGACAGCAGAGATCGGCTTGAAACGGTGATTCAAACGTGGGCGAAAGTGAACAGTATTCAGGCTTTCTTCGAAGACATTGTGCAAAGCGCGCAGCGCCTCGAAACACAAGAACGGCAAGCTGTGCTGGATCGCCTGGCTAAAGCGATGGAGCTGATCGGCGACTTGGATGCGCTCAAGCATTTCGAAGCTTGGAATCCCCCAAAAATTTAAACCGGACCGACTCCAACGCAGGAACGGGCAAAGAAAACCAATTCCTGAATGCTCTGGAAAAATGGATATCGATTTGCATTCTATCTCGCCTCAGCACTCGCCAAAAATCCGTGGCAGCCATGCGCAATCACGACCTGAGCGCCGGGATGATCGAGGCGTTCATCAACCCGGTGGACCGACAGAAGCCTTATCACTCGCGCAGCAGCAACCCATACCACTGTGTAGACTCGCCCCTATTTCTGTTGCAGGGCCAACACGTGGAAGTCATTTCAAACCATTGGGGACGGAACCATCTTTCTGTCGTCACCGATCTAATCAACAATGCGGACAAAATTGTCATTTGTTCTGGATGGATCAAACAGTGCGGTGTGGATCTCCTCGTTGAACATTTAGCCGCAGCACTTGGACGTGGAACAGCGATCACAATTTTTACGAATTCGAGAGTACCGCCCGGTCGTGTATACCCGCCCTCGCGACATTGAGTACCCTAAGGCACGTGGTGGTCCCCAAGAAATTTCGGCTGCATACGAAGCTCTACTACTTCGAGTCTGACACGCGCTACGCGGCGATCGTTGGCTCAGCCAATATCACCGAGGGAGGCCTTGTTCACAATGATGAGTTGTCAACGGTTCACCACGGAACCGTCGGAGACGTGCAGCATAAAATGTTCAACGATTATCTCGAGCACCTCGTAGCGCGATACAAACCTTGAACCAGATGGTGAGATTCCGCCAGCCGAAGGCGGTGCAGACCATCTGGTTGAGCGACGCTTGGCTGAGGGTGGCGCAGATCGTCTGATCTGAGCGCCGCTTGGCTGAAGGTGGTTCCGATCGCCTGATCCAGAATCGAGCGGCCTAAAGTACTTCTTAGGTACGACCCGAAATTCCTGTTTCAATCGTTGCTCTGCTCCCCACTTGCCCGGCTCTATAGCCGGGTTCCTTATGGGGGCGCATCCTACTTCACTGGTGGTAATTCTTTTGGCGAAAAGCCAACTCAGTAAGATGTAAAAATCTAGGGAAAAGTTGGTGAGACCGGGATGTACCGACACGATATGATGTGCATTCCGGCGGGATTTGTAGCGTTGTGAAATGCACAGTCACGGGATATCGAGCTAAGGAGTGCGGTTTCATGTTCAATTTATTGGTTAACGCCGGTGGCTGGGCGGACAATCACGACACTTTCAGTCACGGAAGAATTCTGGAGTACACGACCCCTCCGCTGGTAACCAAAATGAGAGTTGACGGGGCACTTAACATCGCCGCTCTAACCGCAATGCCGACCCTTTTTATGGATGAAATGCGGGGGGACGGGGAAGAGTTTGCAAGGGTTGGCACCATTATGAGTATTCGAGACGGGGCTCGAGGTCAGGTGCTTTTAGATTACATCTACGACGCGAATGTCCCTCCGATCCCTATCGCAGAAATCTATCGCTTGCGCTCTAGGCTCGGCATCAATGACTACGAATTTTCGCGCACACATTGGGCGGTGAAGGATGTCGATCTTTTCAGATTCATGCTGACCGAGTTGAGAGGTTCTCGTCGTCATCCGAGGATCTTCCAGTTACCGGAGACAGCGACACTCGTAAATGACCAGCTATCTGTAATGATGCCATTTGCGAACTCTGCCTTAGTGCTTGCAGCCATACAGCGGGCCGCGGGGTCGGCAGGCATGAGATGTGACCGGGCCGATGATATCTGGGACCATCAGACAGTTATGGAGGACGTTGTTGCACTGATTGATCGCTCTGCAATCGTGGTATGCGACTGCACAGGCCGAAACGCTAACGTGTTTTACGAGATTGGCTTAGCGCACGCTTGGGGCAAAGAGGTAATCCTGATCACGCAAAACCAGGCTGATATCCCTTTCGACCTCGCTCACCTTCGGTATCTGCATTACCACCCGAACAATGAAGGCCTGGCTACGTTAGAGGCTCAGCTGCTCGCCAGAATACGGACTTTGCGCGGAGGCTGACCAAGAGTATCCGTCCGGCCAAGTCATCTACTCACCCCCGCATAACCAAGGTAGCGCACGCCCAATACAACTCAGGACAGGTACTGGGGACGGTAGCTCCCACCAATTGGGCGTCTAACACTTTTGGTGTCGTATGCCCGCGATTGGCTTAAGACGCCGATAGCTTATCTCACCCCATCTCGTGAGATGCGAAGAGCATTCGGATGGCCAGCACTGCGCCTGCCAACACCGCTGTCATACCTAGGGCTTCATACTGCGTTGGTAAACGTTGTTCAAAAAGCAATCCAAATAGGGTCGCGAAAAGAGATTCGAGAGCAATTAGTTGCCCCGAAAGCACCATTGGTAAATACCGAGACGCTTTGTTCCACGCCCATGCCCCCAATACGGACGACAAGATTGCAATTAGAAATGCCCACACGTAAAGGCCTCCAGCGGTGGCAAAGCTAGCGCCTTGAGAGGGCATTTCAAAAAGGTTAAACGCATATCCCAAAGGCATCACCAGAAGCATGCCCAGCGCGCTCCCGACCATCATGAGTCCTGTCCACGCGCTTGTTGAATGTGCTGGGATTTTGCTCAGGCCTTTTTGGTTCAGCACACTGAACGCTAACCAAAACGCCACAGCACAAACAGAAAAAAACACCCCGAACACGGCGGCCCCTTGCGAGGCGAGTGGGGTGTCGTTCGCCATAATATTGATGAGCAGCAGGCCGAAAACCAGCATGGATAAAGGCAATGCCAGTTTTCGCCACGCCAATATCTTGTTTTGCGCATTTCCAAGCAGAGCCAGCATCACTGGCACCACTGCGATGAATGCCGGCGTCAGGACGGGGCCGCTGATCTTAACACCGCATGCAATGCAGACGCTGTACCCTAGATAGCCTATGGCTCCAAGCGTCAGCGCCACCGTCCGCATAGGAAGTGTCAACTCTCGAACATTGGTGCGGTCGACGATCATCCAAACGGCACCGATTACTCCAACGATCATGAATTTAACGGCCAGAAAGTCAAATATGCTGTAGTTCCCAGTGACATACGGAACGATAAAATTTGAACCCCAGCATAATGTTGCGAATACCGCAAAAAATACGCCGAGGGCAAAAGGATGGGCTGATGTGTTCATAGTCGACACCAAGGCTGAGTAATCGCAAGTTTGAACGTTCCCGTATGTATGCTACAAACGAGTTCTCAGCCCTCAATGCATAATCCATGGTTATGAATTTACTCGGCAAGTCACTTCCTCCACTCGCTAGCTTGTTGCCTTTTGAAGCGGCCGCCCGTTTGGAAAGCTTTTCACGAGCTGCTGACGAACTTCACATCACTCAAGCAGCAGTGAGCCGTCAGATTCGTGGGCTTGAGGAGGATCTTGGTGTAGCACTCTTCGACAGGCGCAATCGTGCGGTCTTTTTAACGCCAGAAGGACGGCAGCTTGGGCTTGTCGTGAATGCCGCGTTAAACCAAATAAGTTCAGTCGCTGAAAGCTTGCGAGGCGCGGCTCGCAGGCATCAGGTCGTATTGCTCTCCCAGCTTTGTGAAGCGTTTTACTGGCTAATGCCGCGCCTTTCTCGCTTCCACCAACACCATCCGGATATCGAGATTCAAGTCGTTACCACTACCCAACCGTTGACGGAGTTCGGTGGTCATTTTGACGTTGCTCTCCAGAGCACTGGTCGAGCAAGCGGATTGAATCATCTGTTATTCACGGCCTCTGACGAAGTGTTCCCCGTATGCAGTCCCGATTATCTCAATAAACAAGGGGAGGCATTGAAAGTCACAGATTTGGCACACCACACACTCTTGCACCACCGGGCTACGCCTCCTCATTTGATGGAGTGGGACAGTTGGCTAGCCGAGTTCGGCATCACTCTAGATGGCCGCACCAAAAATCGTTATTTCGACAGTTACCCGATGATGCTTCAAGCCGCAGTGGAAGGACATGGTATTGCCGTCGGCTGGGCTCGAACTGCCGGGAGATTGGTTGAAAGCGGAGAATTGACAAAGCCTTGCGCGGAAAGCGTAGTTTTACCGCATGCGATATCTGTTTTTAAACGGCCTGTTATTACCGAGCGAAGAGAAACCAACTCCCTGATAGAGTGGCTCAAGATTGAACTGTTAGAAGCGATAGATTAGGCGCACGAGTTCTCTGGTCGAAACGCGACTGATTCGATTATAGGTTGCCACCTATGCGGCAACAGCTGCGCAATATCACTCGCGCGCTGCGTCGGCAGGCGCGTGAGGACGTCCTTCAAATAAGCATACGGATCATGCCCGTTGAGCCGCGCCGACTGGATCAAGCTCATGATCGCCGCCGCCCGTTTGCCGCTGCGCAGCGAACCTGCAAAGAGCCAGTTTTTGCGACCCAACGCCCACGGTCGGATCTGGTTCTCTGCCCAATTATTATCAATGGGTACAGCCCCGTCATCGAGGTAGCGCGACAGCGCTGCCCAGCGTTTCAGGCTGTAATCGAGGGCTCTGCTGATAGCCGAGCCGTCGTGCACGATCTGGCGCTGGGCGATCATCCAGGCATGCAGAGCATCCATCACCGGAACAGCTTTTTCTTGCCGTATTCGGCGGCGTAAATCCGGTTCAAGGTCGCGGACTTCGCTCTCGATTTCGTAAAGCAGCTGGATGTAGCGTAAGGCCTGTTCGGCGAGCTGGCTCTTGTTGGTGGCGTGTAATTCGAAGAACTTGCGGCGCGCATGGGCCATGCAGCCGATTTCGGCCACGCCGAGTTCGAAGCTGGCCTTGTAGCCACCAAAGTCGTCGCATACCAGATTGCCCTTCCAGCCTTGCAGGAAGTTACGTGCGTGCTCTCCGGCGCGGCTGGGGCTGAAGTCGTAAACGACCGCCGCCAAGTCAGAGAACTGGCTGGTGGCGTAAGCCCAGACATAGGCGCGATGGGTTTTCTTTGCGCCCGGCGTAAGCATCTGCACCGGCGTTTCATCGGCATGGATCACTCCATGTTCGAGAACAGCATCGCGCAGGGCATCGACCAGCGGCTGCAACTGCACACCACAGTTGCCAGACCCATTGCGCCAGGGTCGAGCGGGCGATTGCCAAACCGGCCCGACCAAAAATCGACTCCTGACGATAGAGCGGTAAATGGTCGGCGAACTTCGCAATCATGACATGGGCCAGCAGGCCGGCGGTTGGGATACCTTTGTCGATGGCCTGCGCCGGAACCGGTGCCTGGATCAGCGTTTCGCACTGACCGCAGACCCACTTGCCACGGATGTGACGCTCGACGGTGAACACGCCTGGCGTGTAGTCGAGTTTCTCGCTGACATCCTCGCCGATACGCTTGAGGGCGCAGCCACATTGGCAGTGGCTGTTGTCGGGTTCGTGGTGGATCAGGGTGCGCGGAAACTGCGGCGGCAACGCGGTGCGTTTAGGTTTTTGCCGAGTCTCGGTCGAAACCGGCGCAGTTTGCAGCGCCTCAAGCTCGGCTTCGATGGCTGCGATATCGGTCTCGATCAGGTCATCGAGCAGACTGGCTTGATCCGGGCTTAATTGCTCGCTGCGCTTGGCAAACTTGAAGCGCTTGAGCTGCGCGATCTCGTGGGTCAGTTTTTCGTTGACCGTTTTGTGATGGTGGATTTGCTTACCCATCGTCTCGACTTTTTGATCGAGATTCTCGACACACTGCATCAACTGCGCCGCCAGAGCGCGTAGTTGTTCAGGGTTTAAGTAGTCGAGATTAGGAAGCGAAGTCATGCCGCCGATTTTGCCAGAACAGGCAAAAACCGAAGATAGGCTCATCGGACAATTGCAAGGCCTGGTTGGTCGTGCCGGACATCACATGATGGAAATCTCGCCGCTTGGCCCGACTCGCTGCCAAGGCAAACCCAGCACCAGGGCATGCAGCTGTTCGGCGCCCAATTCCATCTGTGAGCCGTGTCGAGAACCCGGCCAGAAGAACTTGCCTTGGTGCAGGCGGCGCGCCGCCAGCCAGATACCCAACCCGTCATGCACCAGAACTTTCATCCGAGTGGCGCGGCGGTTGGCGAACAAATAAGCACAGTGCGGCTTCGCCGCACCGAACACCGCTATCACTTTGGCCAATGCGGTCTCGGTGCCAGCTCGCATGTCCATCGGTTCGGTGGCGAGCCAGATGGAGTCGATGCGAATCACAGCAAAAGGTCTCGAATAAAAGTCGCACAGGCGGCAGCACTTTCAGTTGGCCAGTTCACTTTGATGTTGCCGCGCGGGTGCTGTATTTCAACGCAGATATTCGATGATGCTGGATGGGAGTTTGCCCCGGCCAGCGGCATGGGTAACGGAATAAACGCAGGTTGCGGCGCCGTGTTTTTCTGCGCTTGTACCCGAATCCATTTATGGACGAGGTTTGCGTTGAGGCTGTGGCTGAGGGCCACGCTGGCGATTGAAGCGCCGGGCTGGGCACACTCTTGAATGACTTGGGCCTTGAAGGACTTGGAGTAGGAACGGCGTTGTGGCTGCATGAAATACCCGCTTAAAAAGCTAGAACTGGTGTCCACCTAAATTTAAGTGCACACCATGTCCTGACTTCGAAGGGCTGGGTAGATGACTTGGCCGGACGCATACGACCAAGAGCCCCGATGTAGCTGAACAAACCTCTGCGTGGGTAAAGTCGGGCTGTGACGCTGACCTACAGGCCACAGCCAACTCGTCAATTATCTTTGCGCGCAACCCATTGCGTATGCTCTCTGGAGAAGGCGTTTTCGGCGTCCCCCACGAATGAGGAAAACGTTTGTTCGGTCATCTCTACCTGAGATTGTTCTCGGACAAACTGAATCTCAAAGGCGGTCAAGGCGTAGGACGCAGACAGTTCGGTGTACCTTTTCGCTTGCATCCAACTGAGCAAACTCGCTGCGGCGGCCACCATCACGTCAGTTGGCCAGTAAGGGGCGGTCGAGAAGGCAATTCTGACGAGGGCTAATATGATCGCGACGACGTTCACAGTGATCAACAACCTAAAGAACCACTTGGCTGCGCTGGCATTGGACGTCGCCTTTGCTTTGTACCAAGCGAGCTGATCTTCGATGCGATGCTCAAAGTACGCCGCCCTCCTCTCTTCCAGGCTCTGCGAGCGAAGCTGAGTCATTTTCTCGCTGATCTGAGGGCTGTCCAAGTGTGAGGTCAGGACGCTAGCCATATCTCGATTCTGGTCAAAAACGGCCTTAATTTTCCGTCTAAACATTTCCTTCGCAGCTTCATCTTCATCGTCAAACGGTTCGGCTTTGGAAACGTACCTCCAGGCCAAAGTTTTGATCGATTCTGCGACAGCCCGACCCGCATACCAGAATATTTCAGGACGTTGAGTTGCAAGGAAAACCGAGCATCCCAGCGCGCCGAGTAGCGTAAGTACTTGCAATACCGCCATGGACCAATGAGGGAAATTGATCACGGAAAGCGAGGCTGCACAAACCAAGAGAAAAAGATTTGCACCCAAAGCACGGAAAAAATCTCCCTGGCGCTCCTTCGATAGCTGGTCTGTAGATTGATACAACGCTGGAAAGTCTTTTTCCTGCACGACGCTACTCCTTAATTACCTGCCCTTTTGTTCCGGGATTTTAAACCTAGTCATCAGCTGGCTTCGTTGGAAATAAGTTCGATAGGCACTCTAAAATTCAGAAATGATATTTCGTCGCCTATACGGCCCTCGGGCACTCCAGACGTGCCCGAGTTTTCTGTGAATTGGTGCATCGGCCCGCTTACGGACTGTCACTTGGTGGGGTTGACACTTCACTTGGTGATTAGCTACTCGCGCTCCTGAATTATTCTCTCCACCCCTGTCACGATCGCTTTGGCCTTCTTCGGCGTGACCTCCGCTTGGGTATGGACGACATCGTTTCTTATATGGGCCCAGTTCGTGATTTCAGGTTTTGAACTGATAGGAATAAGCCCTTGCTCCGCAGCCTGATCGACCAAATGCCTCAAACTCATGGGCCTTCGAACATCGGACCATGCACTTTTTTGCATTCGCTCCCTCAGCATCGCTTCCAAGTGAGTCATCGCCGCAATTACCGCCGCTCTATACTCCTTAGCCTCCAATAATCTTCGCGCCTCTGACCCTCTAGAATGCTCTCCTTCTGGAGCGATGCGTCGCAAACTCTGGACCAACTGATCTACAAATTCATCCGAATCGCCTAGCCATGACTCTTGTCGATGCAGTACCTGCAATTCCGCAGCGTCTGCTGGAATCTGTTGGTAATCTTTGACAACCAAGATGAGTTCGAATGGTTTGGAGTCCTTGCTCTTGCGCGCCAGCGCCATCCGCAGCTCGGCAAAGGTCCATGACGATGACAACTCTATAACCATAACTGCTGAGCGATCAATCAGCGCTTCGATTTTTGCGCTGATGTTGTCACCGGGAGCCACTACGTCATCCGCAGTAACAGGCACAAGCCCGATTGCTTCCACCGCAGGAAAGACACGCTCACGGTAAAAAGGTAACAAGTCCAGCTGGACAGAAAAAAAGCAGAGCCGTGTTGCTGCGCTTCTGGGCAGCGAAAGCTCTCTAAGCGGCTTTTCTTCTGTGACTTTGCTGACGCTGATCACCTTCTCCATGACAAGCTCTCGCAGCTCGGCAAATGCATCGGCTAACACTGCACCGTAACGCTCCCTAGTCCCCGGAAGATTTATCACCTTAACGCCACGCCGCTCGAACCTTGCAACATCGGACGGTTTGGCTCCTACGACGATCGTGTAAGCCATTCTGCGCATGCGCCCCAAGCGCTGAGACACAACGTGCCACATCTGGCGAAAGTCCGGGTCATCCAGACTGTAGCCGATCAGAACAGCTGTTTTTGTGATCAGCAGATTCGAGAGGTATGTAGCGAAAAGTGGGTAGTTTGCCAAGAATCCGTCGTAGTCAGATTCAGTGACCACCATCCTATTGGGGTGATGTAGGTCGCCGTGCAGTTTCAGAAGAGCGGTCCCAGCCTTGGATGCGTTAAGCGACAGCTGCTCTTCCTCCAAAATGGGATATACGACCCTAGGCTCCAATCGATACTGATGCTCTAAAAGGAAATCAAAATTGGTGGTGCAAACAATATCGAAAGGTATAGAGCAAAAGCTGCGATGGGCCTCACCCGGCTGCGCTTCGTGAAGAAGTAATATCTGCGATAACCGATCCATGAGTCGTGCCCGGCCAAATTCGTGCTCGTAGGCAGAAATTGCATCAAGCGGCCCCGTAGAACTGAAGTCCGCGAGATCGGACTCTAGAATCTTTCCAAGCTCACCCCAAAGCGGGGGACGCGCTCCAGAGGGAACGTGCGCATTCAAAGACATCCCCGCGCCTACGATGGGCAACCAGCGGCCGGAGACAAGATCATCCAAAACCGGTTTCGGGAAAAACTGTAGGTACTTCGTTGCCATCCTTGCGCCCCCAGTGAATATTTGAATAAACAAAAAGTCGTGCGCGGAGTAGAATTTCCGCGCTCCGTCAAACCGTTTTAGTTTGGATAAAACTGTGCGAACTCAACCGTGCCCGCCTGCATGGACCATCAGAACTCAATGGGCAGAACTGAGATCACATCGAAATATCTAAACTTCTGCTTCTTCGCCTCAGCTTTGGCTTCCTGCTCAGCAGTTAGAGTACTGAGCGTGTTTGCATCAAAAACTAAGACCTCTACTTCTCCTTCGAATTCTCTTGTTACGTGCAGCGTTACTCGCAGTTTAGTCGACAGAGGCTTCGATGCGGGTGGACTAGGAGGCCGAGATTGAAGCTCAATCTCAGGCTGCGACGCGCAAGGAGATGTTGTCACTGAAGGCTCTGACTGGTCTTGTTTCGACAGGCCAAATAGCGCCTTGCGCATCTCCTCCTCACTCAACTCTGCCATTTATGTTTACCCTATCACTAAGTTTTGAAATCCCCAACGTTGACGAAGACAGTCAACGTCCGAGTTGGCAGAGCGAGACGGACACATAATATTTTTCCACTCAGGACTTTGCATCGACGCTTTCGTTTCGCAGAGAAATGACATCATATTTCAACCAGAAAAATTACGGGAGCTATTATCACTCCATTTGTCAAAAGGCGAATATCTCGGAAGCGTTCAGCAAAGCGTCTGGAATCAGTTCAACGCTAGTACTCTCGGGTACCCTCGCTATCCTCTGGCCGCTTCCCTCGTCAGAGGGCCAATGTCATTAAAGTTGATATACCTTCTTAGCAGGGAACCACAATTCGATTAATAGCTTCTACCTATTTGAGGCAGCCAAGGCTGACTAACCCGAATGCTAGCTTCGCCCTCTAGGCGTTTTTCAGAATACCAGCGGCCCCTGCCACATCCCCCGATTGAATCATCTGAAAGAGCCCACGCTCGATGTCAACGACTCGTGCGGAAGGTAAATACGCTTGGGCGATTTGACCGAGACGCTCGCACCAAACCTCATAAGCATTCGAATTCACAGTGGTCGTGGGAATGCTGGTCAAGTCCTCTTTAATTTCACTTAACACGGTGTCTTTGTGAACCCGATGCATTTGCATGATTTGCCTGTCCAGTGTCGCCGAGCGGATAGGATCAAGATACATGCGAATCTTGCTTGCAAATGAGACCTTCGAAAACTGCGGTAGCTTCAGACGTCCGATGTCGTAAAGCGGTGGGCGCCGGTGCTTTGCAAACAAAGCCGATGCCTGTTCAAGCTGTGCATCTTTGACAGCAGACCGGAAGCGCTCCACTCGAACTACAGCCAGCCCTCCCATTTGCGTAAATCCCCAATACAAAATATTCGACAGGCCATCTTTCACATCTACCAGTGATGAGCTGAGCAGCTGTTCCCGAATGCGAGTCTCCAACTGGGCCATAGAAAGGCCGATAATTGGGGTTTGGGCTAAGAAGTCAAAATGGGCCGTCGGAAACGAGTAGTCATTGACTGCGTCACTTAATTTTTTCACTTGAAGCGAGTTGAGCGGCATCACCTGTTCCTTCGGTGTATTATGATCAAAGCTGAGGACTATACGGTTCCTCGTCGGAATGACAAATCACTGTCGTAGATATCAACAGCCTGTTTAATGACACCTCGAACGTGACGCCCTAAATGGCGTGGGCGACAACCTGGATGTCTCCAGCGTTGCTCAGAAGGAACAAGCGTAGCCCCTGCGTACCGGCTATTGAGATACTGCATGCTACTATTGGCCGCAACATACGCGACGTTCCAGAACATCATTGAGCGAGCCCTGGTAACCTCCAATGGTCCAGACCTAAACCTGGATTTGACAGATGAATCGAAATTGCCTGCCCAAAGCACTCAACTTCCATCAGCCTCAAATGCGATTTTGACTGACGCACAGATCAGGGAGTTGGAGCGCAGTAATGTTCAGTCTGCCCTCAAGGCCACAGCCGGAAAATTGTTCGTGAAAGGTGGCGCAGCCGAGCTATTAGGGCTCAAATCTACGACATTGGCATCAAGGCTTAAGCGTCTGGACGTTAAGCTCGATGAATGAGCCCAAAAGCACTGTGCGGAGAGAACAAGGTGAATGATCCCTCCTTGCTTCTTCGGAATTCGTCATTCTGAAACCGCAGACGATCTACTCAATGCCGCGTCTGACATGACCTACTTTTCAAAATCCTGCTTGAGATAAACTCGGCAACAAATCTGCACACCAAGACGTCGCTCAGGGAGCCAGTATGGCCAAAGTATTCTTCTCTTACAGTCACCACGATGAGCTGTATCGCGATCAATTGGAGGCACACCTTGCCTCTCTGCGGCATGAAGAAAAAATTGAATCCTGGCATGACCGTCGACTATTAGCTGGCAGCGAATTTGGCACCGAAATCGATCAGCAGATAAATGACGCCGACGTCATCCTACTACTAGTCACCGCGAACTTTCTGAACTCCAAATACTGCTATTCAATCGAGATGGGGCGTGCGCTGGAGAGGCACCGAGCAGGTGAGGCTCGCGTCATCCCTGTCATCGTCAAACCGTGCGACTGGGAATCGACGCCTCTGGGTGGCTTGCTTGCAACCCCACGCGATGGCAAAGCCATCACGACCTGGCCGAATTTTGACGAAGCTTTCACGGATGTTGCCAAGCAGATCCGCAATGTTGTTAACGAGATTAATGCTTCATCATTGGCGCCAGCGAGAGCAGCCCCCTCGAATCAGCCTATTTCAACGGCCTCTTCAAACATCAAAATCAGTCCGCCGAGATCCAGCAATCTGAGGCTTAAAAAGTCGTTTACTGAGCGTGAGGTTGATCAGTTCCGCCACGAGACTCTCGAGTTTATCTCACGTTTTTTTGAAGGATCGCTAACCGAGCTGCAAGCGAGAAATCCCGGAATTGAAGGCGTATTTCGAACTATCGACGCGAACACCTTCACTTGCACCATCTACAGCGGTGGTAAGAAGTCTAGTGAGTGTTTAATTGGTATGGGCGGGATGCTGGGCAATAACGCTATCACCTATTCAAATCGAGCGTCGCTGGGGCACGGCTTCAACGAAATGCTGACCGTAGAACACGATGACCAGGCCCTGTACATCACTCAGATGTTGAATATGTCCGGATCACGCTCATCGAAGCTCACTCAAGAAGGTGCCGCTGAAGCTCTCTGGGCGATGCTCATCGCGCCGTTGCAGCGATAAAGTATGGGGGCAACGCGCGCTATGTGCCTGCGGCCTTTTGCCTGCCCGTTTCTCCAGCGCAAAACCAAGAAAGCTGCTGATATTGCTTCACATACGCTGGCCCCGCCTCCGGGGTTCGGTGATACGCTCTAAAAAACCTCGCAAAGGGGCCACCTCTGACTAAGCTGTAGCTTCGCTTACTGGGATGTCACCGACTACGCTATCTATCGTCCACGTCCGTACCCCTCAGGCAGCACAAAACCAGGCATTCACCCACATCGTTTCGAAAGGAATGAAACATGTCTGAAGAACTCCAGATCGTCGCCGGCAACGCTAATGCGCCCTTCACGCTCAAGCTCTATCGCGGCGATGGTATGACCCTCCTCGCTATGAACTGGCGAGATGGCCTACACAGACCCGCGTAAAATTCTCGACCGGGAACTCTTTGCGTGAGCGCCCGACGAAAATTTCGTACGCATGGGATCCGCACCAGCGGGCTGATCTATTCAGCGGTAGAACTGCCTCGGTATATTAAGGAAGCAGGACTTGAATTCGATGCTAGTGAGTTTTTCTAGCTTTCTAATTCTATAAAGCCATCGGCTATTCAAGTTTTATCGGATCGAGATTCTATCAAGAAGCCTCATATGCTGCTCTCCACTCTCCCCAAACTCTAACCGTCTCAGCCAGGTGGATCACGCATGCATACTCCCCGTTTTCAGTTTTTACAGCCGTATGCCACAACACATCAATGAAATCGCTAAGCTCGGCCTGTAGCGCTTTGGCATCCTTAATGTCGAATGGCCGACCCAACAGCTGCTTTTTCGGAGCTGCCAATTCGATCCAGCCCTCATCTCCATTGTCGTAGGTAAAGGGAACGCTATCGCTTTCTAGGAGCCTGCACACACCTTCAACTAAAAGCTTCCCTCTTGTTCCCCAGTAGATTCCGATCATCTCAGCTGGCGCTTGGGGGAGGCCGTCCCAACACTCATAAGCCCACCACCGGATTTTGCCTGCGTCCTTCATCGCTGACTTCGCCGACTCTTCTTCTGCCTCCTGCGCCGCTTTCGCCTCCCTCGATAGCCATTTGCGATAAATGGTGACGTAAGCAGGTCTACCTTTGAGTTCATCAACGCTGAACCGACCCATCGTAAATGGAGCCCTAGGGTCGCCATCCAATGGTGGTCGAGCATTCTGCTTGCGATCCCAGGCAATCTGAGCAGCTAGGAGATCTTCATCTTCGATTGTCGAGACGTCTTCAGACTCCCATAAGGAAATAAACCACTCGTGTGCCGACGCCACCTCTTGAGAATGACGAGTATGGATACCTGCCTCCATCCAACGCGCTAACCCTCCGTCCTCAAGGCCTAAGCCATTCGTAGACATGTTTGCCGAGCCAATCAGGGCCTGGTTTTGACCAACGACAACTTTGGCATGCAGGTGGCTCGAATGTTTGATCTGAAGCGAAGAGTTACCGTCCTTTATCTTTGACAAAAAGTATCGAACGACAGCGGGATTGGTTCCGCCGGTTCTCAGGTTGCAGATGATGCGAACAGAGCGAGCAGAATCCAGCGGAATCAAATTTTCCGCTCCGTCTCCCCAGAAAGCGACGGCGAAATCCAAGTTTTGTTCTTCGGCGATCAAGCTTTTCAACTGGTCTTTATAGTCAGCAGGTGCCACAAACATCCGGGATCCCTCTTCTCAAATCTATCGATGGAACTCGGACCAAAAACCAAAGGTTGCGAAGTGAAGCCCAACCCTCTGGTCAATTTCGGCGGAGCCGGAAGGTACATGGTTGCGAAGGCGTGAAGTTTGTTGGCCAGCGAATCTATAGCGATAGTACCCGCTGCGCTCAACCCACACGCAAGCAGCTAATGAGCGGCAATTCTCCTGCCAGCCGATTATGATGCAACGGGTTCATGAGCTTCACCTGGCGGCCCATCAGCAGACCTACCAAGGCGAGACGTGACGAAAGTGAACTTGTTTTTGTTCTGATCAAACGTGTAAATGGCAGTCAGAGGTACGGCGGTAACCAGAACCCCTGTTAACACGCTGGTGATCTGTGAGTTAAATTTGTTCAACAGCGGCACACCGGCCATTGCGTTACTGATCACCCGCCCAACATAAACGCCGACGATTGCCGAGGCAGTCCCCGCGAGCACTACCATTATTGCGTCGAGCTTAGCGTCATCTTTGCTCAGCATGATACGAATGCAGCGCACCAGGCTCAGCGTGCATTCACGCACTAGTGCTAGTACGAAGGCGGGCATCTTGATGATCAACGAAATGAGTATCTGTGGGATGACACTAAGAGCCCCTGCGACGCCAGCCTCCAGGCCGACAGCTCGTGCGCGCGCCCATATCTGCTTCTCTTCAAACCGTTCACTTAGACGTCGTTGGATACGTGCAGTGGCATCCTTTGAGTTCTGTAGCCAGCCGTCTTCATTAAGAATTCGTCCGTTGACGGTTAAGTTGCGGATCTCATCAATAAAGATATCCACGGTTTCTAGCACGATCAGGCCCACGATTTGCTGAGCAGCCATGGTTACCCCAGTCAACGCTAACGTCGATCCAATTTCTACTGCTGCATCCCAACGGTGATCGTTCCGGTTGGCCTGCGCCCTGTTAAAGGCCTCATCAATATCGGATTTACGTACCGTAACGACCTCGCCGGTTTTCTGTATGGTCACATCAATCAGGTCAGCATCGTCGGCTCGCGGGGTACCGTTTTGTTCGAGGTATTTATAAATATTCTTGTCCTGGAGCGAGCGATTTAGCGAGTCATCAGCAAATACTAAGTTTTCCTTAGAGTTGATGATGCTGAAGAACTGATCATCCGTAGTGCCTGCGCGCAGCAGTAGATCTTCGTAGTAATCCTTGCGGGCGATCACATGCTCAATATCTGCGCCCCAGGGATCCAGTTGCTGGTCCTTGTGATACCCGTTATCAAGCTTGTGGTATCCCTCAGACGTCCATGTCTCACGGGCTGCGTAACGCGTATTCTTCATTGCTGCAAAGTTCGGATCATCGAACATCGCTGCACCGGTGCGCCCCGAGAATGCTTTATAGGAGTCCGACAGATTTTCGTATTTTGAAGCGCTATGATTGTCGACGTCACGCATGACATCGCCCAAGGCGAACGATGCGATAGTGCGGCGAATAGCTTCACTCTTGCATTGGTCAAAGATATCGTCAATGGATTTGGCGGGCACGGGTAGGCCTTTGCGGATTCCCTCTACCATCTCCAGTGTTGTTTTCTCTATCTCGAAAGTAGAGCGAAAGGAAGCAGCCACTTTAGCCGTGCCCAGGTCCTTGTATTGAGTAAATGTATCTTTGTAGAACTCAGCTCGTCGCAGCTCTTCATAATCGATGTTACGCACACCATCCGAAACGGCGACGTAAGCTCCGACCGTTTTTTCCTTGGTGAAACCGTAGGCGGTGATGGAAGTCTCTTTCGTCTTTCCGGCAGCGCTAACGGCGCTGTTCTTCACGCTCTGCGCAGCATCCTTGATATCAAAGGACGCTACAGACTCGCTGACCCGGTTCGTCGCTTCGGATAAGGCGTCCTTCATAGACGCTATAGATGCTTTGCTTGGTAGCCAGGCCATATGATCTGATCTTCCCTGATATCAAATGGACATCATCCTATCCGCTTCGCTGGCTGTCTAAAAGCTAAATTACTGGCTCATAGCCATAAGTCGTAGATCTGTTGCGCGACATTGTCCTCCCTCCCAGACCCCATCAATGGATAGAAACATTTTCCGTTCACACCGTTCATGGCTCGCTACCCAACACGTTGCCCCTCTTTCCCCCGTTTTGATTTTTCCGAATTTCGTGTAGCTTTTCCTGATATGCGGGTATATACCCTAACTCTGCAATTCTAACTAGTCATGCTTCATTAAGGAGTCACCCAATGCGCATTTTGATTGTAGGGGCCGGATCGACCACCGCTCAAAGTCGTCACAAAACCTCAAGCTGAAAAGTTCAGTATAAGTGAGGTGAGATGGCAGGAGACTTCTACCTTGGTGTGAACCGAGGTGTCGAGTTGACGACCAAGGGCTATCGGTTACGGAGCGATTTGAAGCAAGACTGAGCAATGAGCGATGGAGAGTGACAATCTCAAACGTGCTTATCCGATCATATCTAAAGCAGTAGCTACGCTAGGAATCATGGGCTGGTGACGGAGGAAAACACCCGTCACCCCACCGAGGCAGCAGGTGGCGCTGGTTGAACCGTAGTTCATCTAAAACACTGAGTTTGCACCTTCGAGCACTAAAGAGACGTACTGATATGGAAATCGCTTTGGTAGATGGCGTCCGAATGCTCCCTTCGCCTGGTGCGCAAGGGAGTTGCCAAGCGTGCGGCGCAGCAATGACTGCCAAATGCGGAGAGCACAACGTCTGGCACTGGGCGCATAAAGGAAGGCGCGTATGTGATCCGTGGTGGGAAAATGAAGGTGAGTGGCACCGTGCCTGGAAGCGATCCTTTCCTGAGGATTACCATGAAGTCGTGCAGCACGACATCATAGGTGAGAAACACATCGCCGACGTCAAATTGCCTAGCGGCCTCGTGATCGAACTCCAACATTCAGCCATGTCACCCGAAGAAATGCGCAGTAGAGAAGTTTTTTACGGCAAAATGGTTTGGATCGTAGATGCAGAACCATTTAGAAAAAACCTACACATCTTCTACCCGCTCCCGGATCCAGCCGCGCCTTTCGCCTCGGACCTTTCATTCATATCCCCTCTCCCGGAGTGGCGCGACCACCAACGTCGAAATGACACAGGCTTTGGCCCACTTATGTTCTTCCGGCGCTCGGAACGAGTGGAAGGCACAAACATGCAACAGCTCCACTTCGGACCTGAAATCGCCGAGCACTTCCCAGCGACTTACCGAGGGCATCATATGTACCTCTGGATGAGACCCCGAGATGTTTGGTATCAAACCTCTAAGCCTACGTATCTGGACTTAGGGAATGACATCGTAGCCAAACTTGGTCCATATGGTCCCTGGGAAGACACGATTATGTGCTTGAAACTCATGCCGAAAGAAACCTTGGTCAGAGAGCTTTTAAGCGTTTGATACGAATGGGATTCATAGACAGTTTAAGCAGACTGGCGGCGCGAGTTGTCTGGCCAAACTTTTGACGGGATTGAGACTTTCGTTGTTGATATATACGTCTGAAAGCGTCTCGCGGCCTTGAGCCAATTCGTGCAGTGCACCATCATCCATTTTTACGACGTATTTTGCAGAAAGCATCACTGCCGATGGCGGAGTGTTTTTTATAACACTCCATGAGATTATCTGCGTTACCTCGTCTATTTCATTATCTTTGAGATCTTCATATTTTTTTATGCCGTCCTCACTGACTGCGATTGCGTGCAGCTTACCGTTTTTGATGCTCTCACACGTTCGTACACTGTACTGATCATCGGCGATGCATGGCATTGCTTTCAGTGCCATCTCGTTTTGATACTTGTAGGTAGAAATCGCCGATCGCGTGTCGTGGATCATTTTATCGAAACTGCTTTGCAAAATAGTATTCGAGCCTTCAGCTCTCATTTTGCACGTGTAGGTCACGACGTTTCTTCCTGCCCCGTCAGTGCTTTCGTCCCACTTGATGGACGAACACCTCTCACGCTTATCGAGTGCATTCCCTAGCGTCCGCGTCGGGTCGAGCTGATTGATGACCTGGGTTTTAATTACAGATACGGTTTCGCTTTCGCCGCAGGCGGCCAGCAAAATCGGGGCTAGTAACAGAAGTCTTTTCATTATCACGTCCAAGGTTGTGGTGGACAGCCCCGGAGGCGCTGAACTCATCCCGGTTCTACCAATACGAAATTAATCGGGCTGCCATGATTGGTGGCAAAGCGCTACTCTACAAGATTCGAGCCCGTCACCAATAGCCTTCTGCTTGTCGATCGAGACCTTGCAACCAGTTTTTCACTCAGGCAAAGTCCGCACTCCAATTTTCGGAATGGAGTACTCGCCCGAGTGATCTCAGTCGCCACTCTAGCTATGATGGCTTGCCGTTTTTCCTCAGGAGCTATTCCATGGCGTTGTCGCAAGATGAACAAGGACGTATTGGATTGGCGCTTCACCTGACGCACCATCAATACAATGCAGTTACTGAAGGCTGGGGATTTGAATTGCCCACTGACTACCAGATGTCAGTTGAAGCAGTGACGAACTGTCGGTATGTGGCATTTTCTTTGGATGGCCGCTGGGATGCCGTTGCGAAGATCGGAACGTGGCAATTGAGCATGGACGGCGGAGGCAAAAGAACCGCTGAGTTGTCGGCATTTTCTAAGGTTGTGAGCGGACTGCGCCGCGAAATAACTACCGACCCTACGAAAACCCGATGGCTGCATCTATCTCAACAAGAGGCTTTAGAAACAGCTATCGCTGATGAGTCAACAATTACTCGCCCAGAGGCTATTCCGGCATGTCTTGATATGGAAGAGGCATCAAATGCCATTGCAAGGCATTACGGTGTTGAAGCCGAGCAGATCCAGATATCTATTCATCGGAAAATCGCGACCGGTTCAGTTGAAAAGCAAGAGTGACACCGTTAACTCAACCTTGAACGCAAGGTTCTGGTTTCGTCTCTAAAGCCGCTTTTCCCACCGCTCCCCCAGGCTGTTCAAAATCTCTCCGCGGGGGAGCCACCGAGTTGACATACTTTGCGAGCGGCAGCCCGATAACGCCCAACACCTAGCCAACCAGTCAAACTTCTATAGACCGTGACATTCCAGTGTCGCGAAGTTTCCTGATGCACGTTTCGGATAGATGATGTCAAGCCAACGAATAGAGGTTGTTTGGTCAATCTGAACCTTTCTCATGCAAGGCAGCCGCGGGAATTCTTCTGCGGCGGTGGCCAAAGCGTCGTGTGCATCTTGGAATTGACCTACTGCTCGGTACCGCTCCACCAGTGCGAGAGCCATGCAGGCTTCGACCAGCAAGGGCACCTTGATACCTGTGGGCTTGAAGCACTGACCGTAGTATCTGTTCAGTTGCTTTAGATGTTCAGAAGGCGGCCATTCTGTATCGGAACCCGCTATGGCCTGCGCAATCAGCGATTCAAGGCCGGGCTGGTTGAGAAGCGCGACATCACTGTCCTTCAGTGACGACTCACCTTGCTCACCGCCGAGGTAGTAATGTTTCAGGTAGATAAATGCTAAGAGAGCGCTCTTCGGAGATTTCTTCAATCCATCCTTGATTCGAAAACCGGCTTCTACTACAGGGCGCAAATTCTTCAATGGCCAATGTGGAAAATCCGCCAACGCTTTGCTAAGAAGTGTCACTAAGCCTTCTAGAAATCGCGGACAGGTCTCCGCTGTCAATTCTGCTGCGGTCATAGAGGGTTCCATTGAAATCCTCAGTACACCTGGATTGTCGTACTCGTATGAACAGGGCTCGTGAGCGATTTTTTCGGCGCGGTGGACGAATTCCATGATTACTGCGCGCACCAAGCGGAACAAGCCCTGGAACGTGAACATTAGCTTGCCATGATCAGCATATGTTTCCGCGTGGCCTGAAAAATGGAGGAACTCTTTCGTCAACGGCTTGAGCGTGTGAACGTAGTCGGAACGCGTGCCATAGAGATTCTTGAGCGCAGCTTGCAGCTCACGCTTACCGATCGGATGTTTTTCTTTGCTCGCCAGAACGGAGAAATAATCCGCGGGCAGGTAGTCCTGAATGAATTTTGAAAACCGGTGCCCCAGCCTCAAATGCTCTGTTTTAAGGATGGCACGCCGCACTGCCTGCGCGTCTGCGTCTTCGAGATTCAATAGAGCACTGTCGACAGGTCCACGCTTTTCGGGCGGAATGTCCTCCCAAACGATCTGATAGCCATCAAAATCCTGGGTTAACGATTCGATACTCATGACCAGCAGCGTGTAGGCGAGATCGAGGTCATCGCTCATCCTGTGAACCGCGGCGACGTATGATCTGATTGCCTTGATTACGCTTTGGTAGCTGGTACGTTTCAGGCCCATCAGCTGCTCTGTAAACTCACCAAATGCCTCCACTTCATCAGTGTTTGCCCGTAACGACGCCTCATAGAATCGGGGCAGCAGCTCACTCGGGTGCGACTCCCCCACGCGCGTCCGCAGATGAAGCAATCGCTCGGCGATTCTGACGTCAGGACTGAAAATCGCCTGGAATCCAAACGAGGCGACGTCCGCAAAATCATCGATGTACGCGCCCATCATGCGTGAAGCTATGAGACCTGCCGCAGGCGTCCCTTCGATGTGTTCGTTCAGCTCGTAGCACAGGGCGTGTGGCGTGGTCACAGTGTCAAAAGCGCTGAGCGTTCCGACTGCGCTGCTGATCGCGCCGACAGTGCTCAAATCGAGGTTGGTGTAGACGACCCCTCGGAGCGTGTTGACTTGAGGATTATGCAGCTCAGTGAACAGCTTTCCGGTGGCAGCCTGAAGCATGGTGGTACCTAAAGTGAGGAGTCTGCGTCCTACTAGCCAGAATGGGCGGCGCGCATCTGAGCGCTGAGCAACACTGCCAGATTGGCAGTGAGTTGTTCAAGCTGGGTAATCGCCCGGGAGCCTCTTGATACATGAACCGACTGCTACCCGAAATATGCCGTTCCAGAGCGGCAGCTCTGAAACGAAAGCGGCCAAGGGTTAATGTCTTGTACTTAGTATGATTAGCTGATTGACGGCTTCAAGGCTCGTTCCCGCCGTATTTGGCAGAGGAACACAGCCCAGGTATAAATGGCGTTTGACGGCGGCCACCACCCAATTTGAATCCCGATAAAGCAGCGCGCTCAGCGCTACTCCCCGCGCTTATGACGGGGAAACTGCCAATCTCAAGCTCTCGGCTTATATTTGGTTACAAATAGTGGCATTAAGCCGCTCAGGCGGTCATCATCCTGCCACTTTCAATGAATGGATTCGAAAAATGGGCTGGGAACTCACGGTTTCCGTGGACAGCGTGATTTATCCGCTAAGCGTTGTGCAAAGAACCGCTTACGCGCTTGCTCAAAATCTGATGATACAAATCAGGCAAGCAGATAATCTGATTCATCTCGACGCTGCCCCCACCTTGTTAGCAGGTGGAACGGGATCTGTCACATCCGCGCAGCAGGCTCGGGAACTGATTCTACGCAGCCTCAACGACTTTGCATTGCGTGCGCAAATCCAACATGAAACTTCAGGGTTGCGAGAGTTACTTGCGGCTGCGGCACTACGCGGTGCAGGCGTGTGAGCACAATCCTGATAGCCAGAGAGTCGAGCTATCGACTGCTACCTTTTCGGTTCGTGCGCCTCGACGACAACGGCCGTCAAAATATCCTGCTGACGGCTGAAACAGGCGAATACCTTTTCGTCTCTGAAAAGCAGCTTAAGGATCTCGTTCACAAAACGGTGGACTCAGCTTCCGCACACTACAAAGACCTTCTCGCACGTCACTTTATCTTCGAGCCCCACGGACATAACCCCGTGCCTGAGATGGCGGCTCAATACCGCAGTCGTAAAAGCTTCGTCCTTGATGGGCCTGCGCTACACATATTTGTCGTCACGCTGCGCTGTAATCACACGTGCCAGTATTGCCAAGTCTCACGTGCCCCACTGGGAGGCTCCGGCCATGACATGTCAGCAGAGCATGCGGTGCTGGCAGTCTATCGACTGTTCGAGTCGCCCTCCCCCGTAATCACAGTAGAATTTCAAGGTGGTGAGCCCCTATTGGCGTTTGACCGTATCCGTCAAATTGTCGATTTGGTGGAAGCCCGGAATGCTGTTGAACAGCGAAGCATCCAGTATGTGATCACAACGACACTCCACCATATGAATGAGGACGTCCTGGATTTCGCACACCGGCATAAAATCCAGTTTTCGACGTCTTTGGATGGACCTGCGTTCCTGCACAATGCGAACCGACCGACACCTTCGAAAGACGCCTATGAGCGAACCGTGGAGGGTATCGAGCGAGTTAGAGCGAGGCTTGGCCACGATGCCGTATCGGCGTTGACGACCATCACGTCAAAGAGCCTGGAACATCCGAAGGCGATCATCGATGAATACGTAGCTCGGGGTTTCACCAGCATCTCTCTGCGTCCCCTGAGCCCCTACGGATTCGCCAAGATATCCGCGAAACGCCTAGACTATTCGATGACCGAGTTCATCGATTTCTACATGGAAGCTTTGTCCTATCTGATGCAGCTGAATGCTCAAGGGACGTTCATTTCAGAGGGCTATTCATCGCTCCTCCTGAACAACATTCTTACCCCGTTTGCATCTGGCTATGTTGACCTGCGTTCGCCCCTTGGCGCTGGACTAGGGACTCTCGTCTACAACTACGACGGTGATGTTTACCCTTCGGACGAATCCCGCATGTTTCTCGAAATGGGGGAAGACGGATTCAAGCTCGGTAGCGTAAGGCAGCCTCTGAAGGAGCTGCTCCAATCTCCAGTGATCGAGATGTTGCTATTCGCGGGCGTGGCGGAAGTATTACCTGGATGCTCCGATTGCGCACTGGTCCCCTATTGCGGAGCTGATCCAATCGAGCATTTCGCTCGGCAAGGCGATCCAATCGGTCACCGCTCTTTCAGCAGTTTCTGTAAGAAAAATACTGCACTGCTCACTCATCTATTCCGCTTGCTGCGTGATGGTGACAACGAGACGCAAAAGATTCTGATGTCATGGCTAGCACGCCGCTCACTGAGCGACCTTCCGTCTGCCGGCTACAGGGGGTGACCATGCTACGTCTAGACACTCAGTTTGAAATCCAAAACGTTGCAACCCCCAAATTGTTCAAGGTCATTACGCCCGAAGAGTTTGTCTCCAATGGTGCCGCAAGTTGCGCTGGAGAAGCATCGTTTGATGACCTGATGTTGTGGTTGGACGAATCGTCTACCGGTAACCTCGATCAGTGGCTATCAGTACCAGTCGGAGGTTTTTTACTACCGCGTAACTCGCGCGAATTTGATCACGTTAGCGCAGCCCTGCTGATGGATCCGAAAGATCCTCTAGTAGTGCAACCGGGCGACGTCATTGTCGTGAGTCCTGGTTCGAATGTCGTGCGCGTCCTATACCGCCGTGGTGCAAATAGCAACCTTTTGTTCATGACGGATCGGTGCAATAGCTTGTGTTTGATGTGCTCTCAGCCACCCAAGGATGTCGATGATCGTTGGCACATCGACGAAAATCTGAAGCTAATCGACCTGGTGGACCAAGGCACTGAACAACTGGGTATCAGCGGTGGAGAGCCCACTCTTTACAGAGACGGTCTGCTTGCAATCATCGAGCACGCAAAAAAAGTCTTACCAGAAAAATCCCTACACATACTCAGCAACGGCCGGCTACTGAGTGATCCCACCTGGATCAACGATCTCCAACGAGTGAATCATCCGAATCTCACGTGGGGAATCCCTCTGTACGCGGATAACGCTGCGGACCATGACAATGTAGTCCAGGCCCCAAGAGCGTTCAGCGAAACAATGGCTGGACTTTACAACCTTCAGCGAGCAGGACAGAAAATCGAAATTCGCATGGTGCTAAGCAAATTGACCACTGGCCGACTTCCAGAATGGGCGCATTTCGTTTTTCGAAACTTGCCATTCGTGCACCACGTGGCGCTGATGGGCATCGAGAATACTGGGCTCGCTAAGAAGAATTACGACCAGCTTTGGATCGACCCAGCTGATTACCAAGCGGAGCTGAGTAACGCCGCATTTTTCCTCGATATCCGCGGTATCGCGGTATCGATTTATAACCTACCGCTTTGCGTGCTGGATCCGGTGTTGGGACGCTTCTATCGGCAGAGTATTTCCGACTGGAAGAACCTGTTTATTGATGCTTGCCAGACCTGCGCGGCAACCCACGCATGTGCAGGTTTTTTTAAATCCCATTCAACGAAATGGCAGAGCCGAAAAATCTACCCGCTCTCCGTTGACGACCTGAAAGACGTGCAAGGAGCGCCTCATGAAACTGCTTGATCGCTGGATGCTTTTGATCGGCCAATCTATCGTCGTAATGCCCATGATCGGCAGCCCAATGGCTGATGCCAATCAAGCTCAGCTTGCCTCAGCGGATTGGTTGCCGTATCCGAATAGTGCTCCCCCTGCATTCAAGAACACGCTCAACGCGAAAGACGCTATTAACGTCTACGCGGCACATCGTTCTCACAGCTCACATAGTTCGCATAGCTCACACAGCTCCCATTACAGCGGCGCCAGTGGCTACAGCGCGCCGCGGAGCTACACTACTCCAAGTACTAATTACTACACACCGCCGGCTAGCACGAGCAACGCTTACCGTTCAGCCACCCCGAGCACAGCAACAGTTCCCTCTGGGACTGGGTCGACTACAAGATCGAGTGCCTACAGCGCTGCAACTGCAAAGCCAGCAGCCAATGATCTATCGTTGCTTGTCCGACGCGTTCAATTGGCCTTGATGGTCAAGCAGTACTATTCGGGGCCAATTGACGGAGTCCTGGGCAACAGCACGCGAGGTTCCTTAATGGCTTTCCAAGTGGACTCTGGGATCATCAGCAGCGGCAAAATGGATACGCCAACGCTGAATGCACTAGGAATTGCAATCCCATGACGGTATTCGGCGATTTGGAATCGAGGTTTCAATGTCTTTACTTCGGTGTCTGGCCCTAAAGTTGAAAGCTCCGCTCGCTGAATTTTAAAAAATTAAATCGCACTTCTCTGCTAACCCGATCAGTGAGCGCCGCCATTTTCGACGCTCATATACAAGGATGAACATGTCTGTCGAGCAAACCCTCAAAAAAAGTAATTCTTCTCCATTTATCGCCAACACGTGGCCGGAATTCCTCGATTGCATTCGGAAAGCCCGAAGTAAACTGGGTAACCCGGAAACTGTTTGGTACCGCGGAATGTCGCGAGCGGAGTTCACGCTCGTCCCCTCCTTACTTCGCGTCCCCAATGGCCTTAGGAAAGAACAAGATCTGTTCAATGAGTATCAACGCTCTGCCGCTAGGCTCACAGCTAAGCGATCCAACGACTGGGAACTTCTTTTTGACATGCAGCACTACGGCATTCCCACACGATTGCTGGACTGGACCGATGTGCTGGGAGTAGCAATAGCCTTCGCTCTTTACGACACCAACGATGACAAACATGACTCCTCGATTCATGTACTAGATCCGCTGAAACTCAATTCAAAAAGTGGCCCTGGAGAAATCCGTCGCCCCACAAACGATCCAGATTTCAACTACAAATCAATCTATTGGCATGGCCGCCCATTCAACGCTGTTTACCCAATTGCCATTGATGGGCCGTTCCAAAACGATCGAATGGTCGCACAGCAGGGCGCTTTCACACTTCACGGCTCGCAAACTCATTTCTTCGACACCGATGGACAGGATTGCTTGCAGAAGATAGTCATGAAGCCTGGTGCGAAAATCGGAGCGCGAGAGTTTTTGGAGTATTCAAATTTGAATGCGTTTAGCATTTACCCCGACATAGTCGGCATGGCTCGCCACATTGTACGCAAACATCTCGGATAAACAGGTTTTACCCGTCGAGAGGACGTCAAACGGATAAGCTGAATGACGCCTTCATGTTAAAACTCAGATTGCACACTCAGCCGTGCATCACTGCCGCATTCGCTGCTGCTTTTGGAATCCTCGTCATCGGTATCGATGCGGGAATGCCGTGAATATTCAACATCACAGGATTGAACACATAAAATGACGAAAGTCGGAAAGGTATTTTTGTCTCATGCCAGTGGAGACAAACCGTTTGTAGATCGCTTAGCTAGTGACCTTGCAAAGCATTCAATTCCTGTGTGGTATGACAAATTCGACCTGAGAATAGGTGAAAGCGTCCCTGGAAAAATTAACCAAGGGATTGCTGATGCTCAGTACTTCGCCATCGTTCTTTCCCCGGCCGCTATCAGTTCCAAGTGGGTAATCGAAGAACTGAACGCAGGGCTTATGAAACAGGTCGCGAACGACGGAACCTTCCTGCTTCCAATCTTGCTGGAAGACTGCGCAATCCCTCCCCTATTGGCACATAGAAAATACGTTGACTTCCGAAACGGATATGACGAAGCCTTAAATGAGCTGCTGTCTCTCTGGGGGAAAGACAAAGCAGCGTGCGAAATAGCTGGCAAAGATAGTGTCTTAGCCTGGCCAGACATCCGGATGTCGGACTCTGAGTTTGTTTATGTGCATTCGACCCGGTTCGATAAGTTTTTTCGGATGAGCTGCTCTCTGTCATGGACAGTAGATCAGACCATTGACTACCTTACTGAAACGCTTTCATTGCCTTGGAATCAAGAAAATCCTACACTCGGAATGAAATGGAGCTTTTCCTATGGCATCCGATTGAACGGCAACGGACTTTCCCTACGAGATACGTTGGCTGGTGCTGGCATCAATTTGGGAGATGTGCTTCAAATTAGCATAAGCGGAACTTATGAAGACTTGTATGAAAAAGAACTCAAGGAAATGTGGGCCGGCGATAAGATGTACATGATGACCACGCAAATGCTGCAAAGGAGAGAATGGCTCCAAGCACAAGTCGCGGCTAGGAAAAGAATGACCCGCGATGATTTAAAGAAAATCGCTGATTCGTGCTTTGTTCACGTCGACTCTTGAACTGCGGAGCTTGGCCATCCTTGACTCTTTGAGATCAGAAGCCTCCTCAATTGCTGGATCGTAAGCGATAGCTCATCTTCGATCCAGCAGCCTACTGGAGGTATTCGGTAATCGGACAAGCATGGTCGAGAAGCTCGAAATACACCCCGCCGCCTCTCCTGCCTGGACTCTGACAAGGCCGGCTATGGTAATTGATGGCAGAGCACCAGTTATTAAAAAAGCCCGCATCCGCGGGCTCTTCTGAGGATCAACATAACTCAAGCCCGGTTCCGATCCTGCGCCTTCTGAAGCTCTCTTCCCATCTGTACGTTGAGTTGCTGAGCGATATCCAACTGAGCCTGCATCCGCTCAAGCAGAGGAGTTAACTGATTCACAACCGCAATGCCACCTGCGTTGAAAACTGCTTCGGCGCCGCCCTTCTCGGCTAGGTGCAAATTCCTTGCTGCACCACCGGAGCACGGCTTTCCCGTTTTCGGATTGATTATTTGTGTAGTCCAGCCTGCTTCATAATCGCTAGGGTTCTTCATACCAACCTCCCTTCACGTGGATTACCAACGGCTCACAAGGGTTGCGTCACGCTGGGTCATTTTCAGCATAGCCCAAGAGCCATCAGCCACTGGACAACCTGACGATAAAATTGGAATTTTGTCTCAAAGCACGCACATGGATCCGCCACCAGCCAAATCTGCGGGCGGCTTGTTCCGCTGACGCTTACGATGTGGGACGATAAAATCCGCCAAAATGCCATCATTACGGATATGGAGAGCGTCATGATCAAAGGGCTCGATAAGCTGCAACGCGACTTAAAGCAGGTGGAGGCAGCATTTCGGGAGTTAGACGGCCATCTGTGTACGGTCAGTTATGACCCCTTCGATCCAGGAAGTATCGAACAGGCTATACAAAATGTCAGAGACACCATTGACCTGCGGGTCGGCCAGTACGCCTCCAATCCCTTCGTTGGTCCTCTGATCGAAGAAATGAAAGAAAATTATCGCACACAGATAATTGAGCAGGCGGCAGAGAAACGTCTGGCAGGAGATGAAGAATGAGTTCCTCCGATATTTTCACGCAGATCAACAACTGCGTATTGGATCTACAGTTATCCCAGCTCCAAACATATGAAGCACCACTGAAAAAACTCGTACGACTGTTGTCCAGTGAGGACCTTGAACCGATTAACACCGCTCTCAAAAGAGATGCCGACCTTGATGCCTTCTTGGAGGAAAGCGAAGGCACTGGCGGGAGCTTCGCGGGGAGTTACCGGCTAGCCTGGCCCGATGATGACAAACTCAAGATAGGATTGACGATATTGTTGTTTGAGAAGCTCGCCGAAGATTCAGATTTTGCGATTAATTTTGCATATCACTACTTCAGTAACGGCAGTTCTAAATTAATCTCCGGCTTGCATTCTTTCGTAACACAAGTGGTTGTTCCGTTTGCACGAGATTACAAGGCTCACGTCAAAATCAGTAAAGCTTCACTGACCATATCAACAATTTCGTCGAATAAGGTTTTCATCGTCCATGGTCACGACGATGGCGCTAAGCACATGCTTGCGCGGTTTCTTGACCGATTAGGGCTAGAGTCAATCGTACTCCAAGAGCAGCCTGACCGCGGTCAGACGATCATCGAGAAATTTGAACGATCGTCTGACGTGGGTTATGCGGTTGTTTTGCTGACGCCAGACGACATGGGCAGCGCAGTAAAAGCAGATGCGCCATCGGCCCGTGCACGGCAAAACGTTATCTTCGAGCTTGGATATTTTGCCGGCAAACTGGGGCGTGGTCGGGTGTGCCTACTTCGAAAGGGAGACGTCGAGATACCGTCCGATCTATTCGGTGTAGTGTACACGGAGCTAGACCCGCATGAGGGATGGCAAAAAAAGCTGGTAATGGAGATGAAAGCGGCAGGATTAGAGTTCGATGCCTCCAAACTCTTCTCCTAAGATTTCTACTTGCGCGATGGGGCGCAAAGATTAAACAATACATCTGCTATTGCTTAATAAGCTGAAGTCCCTTGATACGCATCAATGTTTGGTAAACGCGGCTTAGGCCTCAAATTTGGATGAAGATATGGCAGGCCCTTGGGATAAAGAGGAGTACATAAAAGCGAAAAAATGGCAGGATAAAGCTGAGGCTAAACTCCTAGACGTAACGCCGTGTATTGCCGCTTGGATGGACATATGTGGCTTTGGATCGGCTCTCGAAGAAAGCTCTTGGAACCTAGTGAACCTCCAGAAACATGGAATACTAGAGATGTTGAGTAAAGTCTACCAAAGAGCCGCCCACCCATTTTTGATCGGCGTGGATCCCGCGCCTTACGAAACTGTTTTAGTAATCAATGATGGAATCGCACGAACTGTAGATTTGGGCAAACCCGAATTTGCGAGCGCCGTCGAATTCGTTTTTTACCTACGGGATCTTTTTTTCGCTCACAACCGCTTGCTTTCCTTGACTAGAACATATGGATATAGCATCCGTACAGTCCTGGCAGGTGGCGAGAGAGTTCAATATTCACCTGAAACGTTTACCGGCAATTCAGTACTGCAACACGACGACGTAAACATAAGTGAATTTGGAAGAAAGCTCCTCGAAAGAAACTTTGTATATAACCCTTCAGAATTTCAGCTAAATACTGCGTTTGCCAAAGCCTATTCAATTGACAGTCTTGGAACTAAGTTTGGCTTCAGGGTAGGAAACTTTTATATAGAATCGTCTTTCTGGGAGAAACTTGAGCCGATTCCGCTTCTCGATATCGGAAGGAAAAATAACTCAATCCTGTTGTCGTATAACGGCTCACCCGCTTTAGAATTTTACTTCAATGAGGAGATCGCATTGGACTATAAAGGATTGAAGCTAAATTCTAGCGAAATCTACGCAATGCGGGTAGATGCTGATTTTGAGGGCGAAGAAACATATTGTGAGCTTGGAAAATTTTAAACACTAACAGAGTGTGAAACCTGCAATATTCACTAAATATCGGCTTTGGACTCCCCCCTAGACCTTGCCTAGACTATGGCGCTATCAAACCTCGGCGTTCGTGCCCAGCGCATTCTGATTATGATGCGCGTTGAGTACACGGCTCCCAGCAGCGCAGCGCCCGCAGGCCCAAGAAAAAGCTGAGCCAGACTGGCACATCGCCAGCCCTTTGCTATCGTTAGATTTCGTTAAAGCTCAATCAAATGAGGTCTTGGACATGACAATCGCAAAGGCAGTGGCGCTGGGTACGGCTGGTAATGAAATTTCCAAAAAAATCACTGGCACAGACGAAGTTAGTGCTGGCCGGACCGTAGTGGCAGCAGGATCTGGCGCAGTGCTCGGTGCCGCCGCGGCTGGCACGATAGCCGTAGGCGCCGCTGCGGTAGGTATCGTCGCCGCGCCAGTCACGATACCTCTGGCAGTTGGTGCAGCTGTCATAGCTGGCATCGCAAGCCTGTTTGATTGACTATTAACTGGATGTGTACATCAAAGATGATGTGCACATCCCAGATAAAATACGCTGCCTTGTGATAGAGCTGATCCAATGAGGCACCTCTCACAGCCTCCTGGTTATCGAAAGGAATCGACGATAATGCCGCAAGCAAATGTCAGATATTGCGCAGTTCATGAAAACACTGCTTGGCGGTAGGTGCGGGGCCATACGTCTTGAGAGCGCGCGTTATTAGGAAAGAAAGACGGTGCGCTAGGCCTTTTGAACTGAATGGAGTAGAGCTGCGAAGACGTTGAGAGGAGCGCATTGTCGCTTGCATTTTGGGCTATGGATTGGCGAGTGCGGATTGAAAGAGTAGCCATTGACGCCATTAGATATTGGTCCATCTACTACTGGTAGATGAACGTCTATGCTCGACATAAAAATGCCCCTTCTAATCAAAGGTGATCAAGCATGAGGCTAGCAATATTCCCCATGGACTCGATCGCAAACCGAGCCTGGGTAAAAGTTACGTTACTAAGCCACGGCCGTCCATGCCCGGTACCTTCCTTGTTACGCAGCGCATTGAGAGCGCATCCCAGTTCATAGGCAGCTCGCTCGACGCGCTTTTTCACTGGTTCATCTTTCTCTGCGGGATTCATAGGGGTCGCGAAGTCCAGCGCCGTGAACGCCTGGCCCAGGAGTGTCGGAAAATTCGAGTGACTAGGGTAATTTCCCCACTTCTCAACCAACACGTGGGCCGCCGTAGCCTCCAATAGGTCTTTCGCTGTACCTGCAAACAGCGGGCCGTCCAATGCTCCCCGTCGCGCCCTATCGGCGTAGGCAGATAGCGCAGCTGTAAGCTCTCGTCCCTTCATCGCTTCGAGGACCCGCGACGCCAGATTGCCGTCTGTGGAGAGGTCCCAACCATTGTTCGCAATCGTGGCAACGAGATTCGCTATCGCTTCGGAGCCACAGTAGTTCGAGGATTGAGATCGAAATCCACCTTTACCCTGAACATTGGATATCAGCGCCGGGACAAAGGCTTCACCGCTTTTCTGGTTGTTGATCATCGCCCAATTCAGCGCACCTCGAATGCGCTTAGCTTTGCCCACGGGTCTACCACCGGGGCCCTGCTGCTCCCCTCCCGCGAGGAGATACTGTGCAAACAACAAATCGAGGTCATAGTGAGTAGGCTCGCGTTTTTCTGTCTGCGAATCGTCTACCAAAAGCGCTAACGCCACGATAACGGCGTCGGTCAGCGGAGGATTGTCGGCCATTCCTTGTCCATCCCTTTCAAAGAAACGAAGCTGATTTCGTAAATGGCATGCACTGCCAACTACGCACGCCGAACGGGCAAGTCTTCAGATTTGACTGCCTTTGAGCCTGGCTAGCCCCTGATTGATAAAGCCTGCGTGAGAGTGCACCTCGAATGTTTTCGCCGACCTCCTCCAACCCTCGCACCTCAGCGTGAAGCGTAAGCTCCATCAACGCTGCTTCCAGAGCTAGCTGGTTCTGATACATCCTCTCTAACACGCTATGCAGCGAAATATCGATGAGGCTTTCGGAGTCGTGCTTCGGGAGCTAAGGGAGCACCGGGGTCTCAATCAGGACGCCTTCGGTTCAGCTGCATCACGCACCTACATTGGTCGCCTTGAAAAAGGAGAGCACTCTCCTACGCTCGAGCGGGTCGAGCAGATAGCGAAGGTGCTGAAGATCGATGCGGTAGTGCTAATTCTGTGGGCGTATGACCGGGCTAGCGGAAAGCAGGTGGGTACTACTGGAGAGCAAGCGAGCAAGACTTTAGCCAAACTGGTTGACGAACTGTTCTTGCGGACTTGATCCTTTTACTGAATCTGGTGCTTCACTACGTTTACCAGCCTCGCCGCGTACTCATTTGGGCCCTTTCCCGTAGCAAGTCGGATACGGGGTTTCCCCCCCTTTCCTAAGCCCCAATCAGCGCCTCAAAAAATCGGGGCAAAGACCGGACGTCCCCTGGTACCCATCTGTGATGTGTAGATTTGAAAACGCTCCGGAGCACCGCCGCTGCATTTCAGATTACTAGCGTCTCGAGATGCAAGAGACAGTGCCAGGGTTCCTCACCCGATACCTCATGCGAGGCGTCAGAGGGGTCGTTGGAAGAATTAGTGCTTGTCGAGACGCATTTTCATAACGCAGCGTGTATGCAAAAGAAATATCAGTCTCTCAGCAGGTTGGGCTGAAATCGCCTCGCAAATACTCTCTATTTCCACTAACCAATAGCGCTAGTCATCAGCTGTAGTATCTGAGTCGTCGGGATGATGATCCCACCAGTCAATTTATCCCTGCCACTATTCCCTGGGCAATAGACCTTTGAGAAATGCGTTACTCAAAATTTTATCTTTGTCATTCTCAGCGACTAATTGCCGGAGTGTATCGAGTTCCAGCGCATCGACATGATGCCGGCAAATCAGCCCAATTGTTTTGAGGTCATCCGGCATTTCGAATTCCGCTTCCTCCACCAAATTTCTTAAAAGCACTTCTTCTTTTGGAGAGTAAATATTAAAAATCAAACCGATGAAAAATAATGCACTCATTCTTTCATATGGGACGCTATTTCTTGCTCCGTACTGCAATCGCTCTTTGAGGCTCATAAGTTTATGGACTATGACGGGCCTAGCAGCTGTAAATTGATCTCTCGCACCTCCAGCTATATTCCTGTCGGTCCGAGGGGACAATAGCAGGTTAAGCACTAAAGCGACTGTATCCCTTACTTTGCTGCTGAGAGCAACGATGGAAGAGCTAGGCAATATAACACAGGAAGTACGATGTAATTTATCTACCCAACTCTGCACGCGAAGAGTTAACCAAGCGCGAGAGTTATTTGCAGGAATTCCGTGCGAGCGCCTATGCGCGAACCCTCTTTTTCCCGGAAGATAATCACCTGCATCGCCCTTGCAAAATGCTTTCCATTGCTTATCTGCCACAAGAGTGTCACCTAAAAAACTAAGCAAACATCTATGCTGAAAGCAATATGCGTTCGTTGAATAGCACCAAGACTTTCTCCACGATGGATATCTTTTAAATGCTACATCAGACTGAATGCACAAATGGCAATATGCAACTCTGCTTGCTGGAGCCAAGAGAAACTCAGAACGAGGACGGAAAAAATGTGCAATTTCGTCAATATCCAACTTCAATAGACGAGCCAATTCTACCGCTTGAGATTCGTAGAGTTCAAACTCTCTCCCGAGTAGCCAATCAGGGTTGAAGTACTGACGATGATCGGGGCTTGACCACTCTTCGATATTGCTCTCTGATATCAACTTTACATTAGGGCTAAGGGCGCAGCGGGTAACCCAAGAACAAAAGGTCTCGTCATACACAGGTCTAAGTAGTCCTGAGAGGTTCATTCTAGTAACCCCATGGGTCAACTACTGCCTTTTCAATTAGATCCTTGGTGATGCGTTCTTGACCAGTGGTGATTGCATAGATCGCCGCTGCTTTAATAATTTTAACAACGTTATCCATCGTTCCATCTGAGTGGTAATGAATCAGACGCACAAAATCCTCTTGATGCAAATGGGACTCATGTTTGAGCGCAACATGCTTTTCAAGAGTTGCAAGGAAGCTCCTGAAATCATCATCCATACTCCAGGGAAGTAATTCCTGTATGTGGAATCGACGTGCCAATTGCTCGTCGTAGGTAAGAGCATTTCTGGCGCTTTTAGTACCGAGACCAATGATGGAGAGATAGAAAGGTGCACCTGTCAAAGCTTTCAATAACGATAGATTTTTCAACTGCTCATTTTTTGGGACTAATAAAAGCTCATGAAATTCGTCTATGACAATAGCAACTATTCCTTGCGCTTGAATGAAAGCTGCCACATCTTTACTCAATATGCTCTTACCCAATTCTAGACGTATCGAAAAGCCTAGCGCCTCGAGTATTAACTGCTTAAATTTTAGGTTGCTGGGGTTTTCCGCCAAAGATAGAAATACAAATGGTGAGCCTAGTGATCGATTTTTCTTTCTCAGCTGATTGACGATGGTCGTTTTCCCCATCCCTCCTGGCCCACTAATAAGAATACATGGAGCAGTCGTGCGCTCAGGGACTTCAATTACCGCAACTATTGAACGCAGAGCCTTGCGAGATTGAGGGCAATCAATCCAGATATCTTTATGGATGCCTTTAATCCTTATCTTCAATTCACCAGTCTCTGATTTCGCTCTTGAATTCGGATTCTCGCTCATCTTAAAAGTCCTCGCTCTCAAAAATTTGCGGCTTTTTGGTGAAGTCTAATTTTGATCTTGGTGGTGTCTTAATATCAGGCGACGATGGTTCAAAATGCTGATTCTGAACATGTACGACATAAGCTTCCTTGGCCTTGACATTCCTTCTTGCCTTCTTTGTTAACTGGGTGCTGGTCTTGACGATTTTCTCGTTCTCCTCGCGAATAGCAATAATATTTTCCGGTATTTCTTTTGTCTTCGACCGTTTTTGTTGAAGTGCTTGGACGAGATACTGTTGGTAAGAAAGATCATCAGCCCCAAGACTTAAGAAGCGTAACACCACATAATCATTATTGAGGCGCGCCCAAACTATAGAAAGAGAAAAAGGATCATATTTTATAGTAATATTCTTCTCCCCAACATGATTTTTTATTTCCGGCGCGTAATAAAAATTATTAAAAATTTCTATACCTGACCTCTGAACTGTGCGGGATTTTTCCGGCATAAAATCTAATCTAAACTTAAATGGATCAGTAATTAATTTCTGATAATGCGACTCGCCGGATTGTGTTTTAAATGATTTTTCCCATTTTTTTGCGGGAGAGCATTTCAAAGCACTATGCTCCTTATAATTGTACATCTCTACTTCGCCAGCAAACCATTTGGTAAACTCGCCGATTGTCATTGTTGCATTCTTAGCTGAGTCGTAATCGCCCTTTTGAATAATGTTAGACATTGTCGTGCCTGGTAAAAAATGCACACTACTTGTCATCATTGTTCCAATTAATCTTTCAACGTGCCCGCCATAATGTTTTCGTCCCAAGGGGCGCCATTCGGTGGCAATCCCATGAATTGCACAGGCTTTTCGAAATGCTAAAGACCTGAACTCACGAGCATTGTCCATATGTAGCAATTCCGGAACTCCGTAGAACGGGTGCAGCACATCAGCACATCCGAGGTTCTTCAAATATCTTCTTTTTGGGAGAACTGCATGCGTGACTGCGCATGCCACAGACATAATTTGGGGGGCATGGAAAGCAACATAATAACCGAGGATTACCCGAGTAAAAACGTCGATAACAAATGTTATCCACGGCCGAAAAAGCGGCTTTCGATTTTCATCATCAACAAGAATCACATCCGCTAGAGTGTGATCCATTTGCACCCTCTCCAAGGGCCGCGACAATTGGACCTTACCTGGCTTTGCACCATATTTCTGGTTGGCAGCTTCTGCTCCATGCTTAAGACGATATAGCTGTCGTTCTCCCAAGCTCTTAATTCTTTTTGTTACAGTAGTCTGGCTGGGAATAGCTATCTTTAATTGGGAGCACTGAAAGCGAACCTCTTCCCAAACCCGGACATAGCTAGCAGCTTTTTTTCGGTATATTTTCTCTATCGCTGCTGAGATTACTGCCTCAGTTTCGTCAGGAAGTCTTTGGGTAGATTCTATTGTGCCTGATTTCTTCGGGTACAAAGATCTAGCACCGAGACTGGGGTCGTACTTCTTCACTAACGCGTAGAAAGCAGTTTTCTTCGTATGCGTACTTTTCATAGCTTCAGCAAGAGATATCTTTCCGGACTTGAATTGTTCTATAACAAAAAACCTTTCTGCGGCGACAGTGATATCCTCCAACGCTACGCCGTCATCATCTGGTATTACTGGACACTGATCAGAGATCTCTTCGGACGAAACTGCTTTTGACGGGAGAAACTTCAGGTCTTCTATATCGACAATAATTATCTTTTTTGAATCTATTAACTGGACCTCAATACTAGCACCAGCCTCCACCCTTGTAATTATCGCTGGCTCGCCGTTGGCTACTACAACTAAGTTTGGCTTAAGTTCGGTGTGGCGCATTTCAACATTCCAACAGGTATAAATTCCTACAATGATTACTCGGCATAAATTTAAAATCAAGCCTTCACAGGCTATATATAATAATAGTAAAACTCGTCTTTTTTATTTAGATTGCTCAATAACTTACAATGCCAAGTCAATACTACTGACATCGCAAGTCGTAGATAGTTATAAGCGTCCTGCTTGACAGGTAAAAATGTTCTATGGCCGGACTTTTCTAATGGCACATAGGCTTGGAGTTACGATAGAAAACGTGCTTGACCACCGAACAAAACGATATCTCTTAGTTTTTTTGTTCGGCGGTTAACAATTTCTTTAGGAAATTTCATTTTAAATCAAACAGTTAATTAAGTTCGGCGAATTGCTGTGTCCGACACTTGATCACTCTCCTGCAGCTCGCGCCTTTACCTCAGCGATGTAATCCAGTACGAACGGATCCTGAGAACCTTGCTCCTTGTAATAGCCAACCACGTTGGCTAGCGTCCAGCGCAGCAACCTCATCAGCAGCGGATCGGAAAACCTCCAGCTGCTCGACTCGTACTGATACCGGCTGTTGGTGAACACGTCGCGGTATCTCTCGAAGGAATCTTCCTGGCTGTTCAGGGCCAAGCTGCAACGAATCGCTTCGGGCATCGCATGGAACAACGTCAACAGATCGTGCTTGTCAGGCGTTTTACGGAGGGTTTTGCCGACGCTTTTCAGATGTTGGTGAGCCGCGGCCAACGCTATAGAGTCGAGTTTGTAGGTCTCGCCGGATGTACCTTGATGTTGGTCAGGCACGGAAATGAAGCTCTTGAGCAGAATTTCCATTCCGATCGCTGCGTTAACCATCGCAACATGTGGGAGGTTTTGGGCGTCTAGAATCTCGGCAGCCTTGAGATAACTATGGGCGCTTTCGAGCATCCAGCCTGGAAAGTGACTCACTTAACAGAGCTCCTTAACAACGGATTTGGAGCCACTGACGGCTCCAAAATCGTCTCTGGACCACCTCCTCACGAAAATGCCGAAACCTTCTGCGCTGCAAAATTCCCGTCTCGCAGGATAGGCTCCAGAAAATCCTGATACGCCTGCCAGGTGCTGAACATCTTGATTTCAGCGCCTGGAGCATCTTGATTACCGGTTAGCTTGACCAAAAAAACGCCGCCACCTTCGCGCAAAATCCGCCGTGCTGTTGCGCCGCCAGCACCGCGGGATATTAGATAGCCAAGGGCTGCCAAGCCAAGCACAGAGCCTTTCTGTGCAGCAGATGCTTTGAGCAAAGGGTCGGCGGGTACATCTGACAGAAGCAGCATCAGCGCTACCAAGTGGTGACTGTCATCCTCAAAACCATTGGCAATGTCGTCGGCCATTTTCAAGGCTTCAGTCGCGCGAGCCTTGGGGATTTCATTTTCATGCGCGAGAGAATCATGTGATGTCAGTAAGATCGAGCCAACGCGTGGAGGATTTTTTGGATAGTGTCGGTTAGTTTGCATAACTGATTGTCCTCAATAGGTGCTGATCGCGCTTGATTGATATGACGTCAAAAACTATCCACTACTCCCTCTTTAATATTACCATTATGCATAACTATACTAAATGACTATTTAGTATAGTTATATTAAGGCAAATGTCGCGTCACGCAAACAACTCTAGCGCCGCATCGTCCCATTCGTGGCCTTGTTTTGACCAATCTTCCCCGGTTTGTGGAGGAAACCCGCTACGGCAATAGCCTTGTTTCGCGGTGAAATCGAATATCGCGTGCGGGTAATCATTGATCAGCAGCACCGCCTTACTGTGATCAACCGACCAGCCGATCTTCACGCTGGAGGGTTTGTGTTTGTCCGAAACGTCCGCGACGTTGTAAATATGCAGCGCGTCCTGGATAGCGTTGCCTTCAACCGCGGTGTCCAGTGCGTAGAAATAGCCGGTGTCTTCGTCGTCTTCAAATACCACAACGTAAGTGCCCTCTTCCGCGGGTGCTTCGATGACTGTGCTTTGGCCCACCTTCAAGGGTGATTCGGCCGCCAGGTAGATTGGCATCGGGTCTTCCTTCACGGGTTGAATGTCGGGTTCTTGAATAATGCCAACAGCCGCCTGCGGATCGCAACGGCAAATTGCCTCAACCGACTCTGCGCGAGCACCACCTTGTACACCCACGGCCCACTCTCTAAGCTGGCCGCACTTTTGCCTCATCTCAGGAATCCCATGCCTCGAAGTATCGCCCACCTCGCCTTGTTGCTGGGGTTGATCACCGCCATCGGCCCGTTCGCCATCGACAGCTACCTGCCCGCCCTCCCCACCCTGGGCGCCAGCCTGCAGGCTTCACCGGCCGCGGTGCAGATGAGTTTGACGGTGTTCTTCATGGTGATTGGCGTGTGTCAGTTGTTCTACGGGCCGATCAGCGATGTGTTCGGGCGCAAGCCGCCGATTTACGCCGGCTTGGTGATCTTCGCCGTGGGCAGCGTCGGTTGCGCGCTGGCCCCGACGATTGAAGTGCTGATTGGTTTTCGTGCCCTGCAAGCGTTTGGCGCGTGCGCCGGCATGGTGATTCCCCGCGCGATCGTTCGTGACCTGTATACCGGCCATGAAGCCGCGCGCCTGATGGCGCTGTTGATGCTGGTGATGAGTGTTTCGCCGATCCTCGCGCCGCTGGCCGGCAGCGTAGTGATTTCACTGTGGAGCTGGCGCGAAGTGTTTGCCGTGCTGGCTGTGGTGGCAGTGTTATGCCTGTTGATGACCGTCGTGCAGTTGCCGGAAACCCATCCCGCCGAGCGCCGTGCGGGCAAGACCCTTGGCAGTGCGATTGGCAGTTACGCGGCGTTGTTACGTGACCCGGTCTTTATCGGTTTGTCGGTGGTCAGTGGTTTTGGCCTGGCCACGTTCTTCGTGTTTATCGGCAGCGCGCCCTTCGTTTACATCGAGTATTTCGGCCTGACGCCGACGCAGTTCAGCCTGTGCTTTGCGCTGAACGCCGCGTCGTTTTTTGCCATGAGCCAACTGACTGCGCGCCTCAGTGCACGCTTTGGTTTGGCACCGCTGATGCGCTGGTCAGTGATCGCCGTGGCGGCGGTGATGGCTGCGCTGGCAGTCACCACGTTGTGGGCCGATAACCTCGCGCTGATGATGACCCTGCTGTTTATCGGTTTTGGTTTTCTCGGCCTGTTGTTGCCGGCGGCCGGGGTGTTGTCGCTGGAGGAGCATGGCGCCGTTGCTGGCTCTGCCTCGGCGCTGTTGGGCGCGATTCAGATGATGACTGCAGCCCTGTCGATGAGCCTGGTTGGGCTTTACGCCGACCACACCCCGGCGCCGATGTTGGTGGGCATCGCGGTGTGCGCCTCGGCGGCAATGCTGACCGCGCTGTGGACGTTGCGCCGGTTGCCCGCTCATCTCGGTGCGGCGCCCTCGCCTCACTGAAATTGACCATTCGTCGGGCCTTGCGGGCATCCGTTACAACTATCGGAGGACGGAAAACTACTAAACCCATAGCACCTTTAAAACGCTATGGAGACTCTGATGACTGATTACCCGCGCCCACCCTTCTCGCCTCAAGCCCAATCCGTGCCTGGCTCGCAGAAGAAAATGGACCCCTACCCGGACTGTGGCGAGCAGAGCTACAAAGGCTCTGGTCGATTGGCCAACAAGATCGCGCTGATCACCGGCGCCGACAGCGGAATCGGGCGCGCCGTCGCCATCGCGTTTGCACGTGAAGGCGCCGACGTGGCCATCGCCTATCTGGATGAACACGAAGACGCCCAGGAAACCGCGCGCTGGGTCGAGGAAGCTGGCCGTCAATGCCTGCTGTTGCCCGGTGATATAGCGCAAAAAGCCACCTGCCAGGCGCTGGTCGACAAAACTGTCGAACAGTTCGGCCGCATTGATGTGCTGGTCAACAATGCCGCGTTCCAGATGACCCACGAAACCCTTGAAGAGATCGAGGATGAAGAGTGGGTGAAGACCTTCGATATCAACATCACTGCGATGTTTCGCATCTGCAAGGCTGCCCTGCCCCACATGAAGGCAGGCAGTTCGATCATTAACACCAGTTCGGTCAATTCGGACATGCCCAAGCCGACCCTGCTGGCGTATGCCGCCACCAAGGGCGCGATTGCCAACTTCACCGGCGGCCTGGCTCAGTTGCTCGGCAGCAAGGGCATTCGGGTCAACAGCGTAGCGCCAGGCCCGATCTGGACGCCGCTGATTGTGGCGACCATGACCGACGAAGACGTAAAAAGCTTCGGCAGCGAAACCCCGCTGGGGCGTCCCGGCCAGCCGGTTGAAGTGGCGCCGATTTATGTATTGCTCGCCTCGGACGAAGCCAGCTACATCTCCGGCTCACGCTACGCGGTGACCGGTGGCAAACCGATCCTCTGAGGCATCACCCAACTAATCTGGGCGCTGGCTCCCGCATTAGTTGGCTATAGGTCAAACCGGTCCACCGCCCGCCGCCGCTCATTGTCGTCGCGTACGTCATAGCTGGCGGTGGTCTGGATGTTGGTGTGGTGAGCCAGTTTCTGCGCAATCGACAGGTCGTGTTCTTCAATCACCCGTGTGATAAACGAACGCCGGAAGTCATGCGGCATGATCTTCACACCGACCTGTTCGCCACGCTGACGGGCAATGTAGTAAATCGCATGTTTGGTAATGCGTTCGCGGGTGATATGGCTGCCGCGGCGAATGCGATTGAACAGAAAGGTATCGTCCTGTTCACCGTTCTTGAGCTGCCCGCGCCGAAATTCGAGCCACGCCTGCAGCTTGGCAAACGCCCACTGCGGTGCGTACTTGAGCAACTCTTTGTTGCCCTTGCCGGTCACGCGCAAACTGCGTTCATCGAAGTTGACCTGCGCCAGGTCTAGGTTGACCGACTCCGATTTACGCATGCCCGAGCCATACAGAATGCCGATCACTGCCGCATCGCGCAGGCCTTGCGGCCTCGGGTCGGCAGCACAGACTTCCATCATTTCGCGGATCAGCGAGCGCCGCAGGTTGCGGCCAGTGCCCAAGCGGGTGCCGGGCGTGGCCTTGACCGAACGCATTTTAAGCAAATGGTCCTGACTGATCAGGCTCATGCGCCAGGCCTCGTTGATCACCCCGCGCACGGCGTTCACATACAGCGACGAGGTGTTCGGCGCGTAGCCGTCCTCGCGCAACGCCGCCACCAACGCAATCACGTGTTCGGGCTGCAGCAAGTGCCAGTCGATTTCTTCGAGGTTGATGTCTTCGAAGCCCAGGCGGTCGGCGGCGTCCTGCAGCACGTAGCGCATGGTCAACTGGCTGGAGGGCGCCAGGCGGGTGAGGTAAAGCGTCAGCGGGTTGCGAATAGACTCAGTCAAGGTAGATCAGCCTTTGGATTAAATACCTCGATCAAGCCATTGTTTAATCAAGGTATTTAGTGAATTGGCGAAGACCGAGTCTAACGCACCAGAGGGCCTGGCACAAAATCAAGGGGCCGATTCATCATCCTCGATCGAGGCCTCAGGCTGAGGCTGGGTTTGCGCTTGACCCCAGTCGGCATCCTGCTTCTGCATCAGCGCAAACCAGTGCTGACGCATAAACGCCAGGTAGCTGTCCGGCGCCTTGGTAAAATCGCTGTCATCGGCATAGCAGCCCGGCAACGGTAACTCGGTGCCCTGCTCCTTGTACTGGCTGACCAGCGCCTGTTGCGCCGCAACGCTGCAGTCTTTGGGCAAGGGCATGCCACGCAGCGCGCCGGACTCCTCGTCCCACCAGCTTGCACCCACACGGTCGACGCCGCGCAGGCGGTACTTGCCGGACTTGCCGACATGCATGATCAGCTTGAATTCGTTGGGGCTGACGTCGCTGGTGCAGGTGCGCGAATAGCCCACGGTGGCCTGGGTGATGCCATCGCCGCCAAGGTCGGTGACCTGGGTGGCGGCCATGTCAAAGCGCAGCGCGGCGTCGAATTGGCAATGCTGCACATCGTCGTAGAGCATCCACACGCGTTTGGGGTGGTCGCCGCCGAGCAGGTATTGGGCCGCGTAGACAAATGCCGACTGCGTGCCGTCATCGTCACGCTCGCTGACGTGTTCGGCGAGCACCAGCAAATTCTTGCCCTGGCGGTCGTCCCACGTGTAGGCCGCGACTTGTTTGCCGCGCACTTCAACGCCTTCCGGCACCTGGTCAAGCGTGGTCAGTGCCACCTCGGTATCGGCCCGAACCGTCACCGTGGTGACACAGGCCACAGCCATCAATAATCCCATCAGCGCGGGCCGCAACTGGCCGCGTAAAAGCTGCACGCTATTCATCCGAGTACCCTGGCAAGAGATGGCTTACTTTACCGGCACTTGAGGGGCAATGCAGAGAAGTTTGTTGAATAAAACCGGCAACACACGGGGCGCCGGGAAAATCGCCCGGGTTTTACCCCGCCAACGTACCCCTGACCCTTGAGTTACGTAGCTGAACCCTAGCTGTCTACCTGTCAAATAAACGAGTTTTTCATCTGCCTTTCATATTCGTTGAACATTTTTGCGCTTAATCTTGGCGCCAGGACGTGAGAACCCGTGGCGTGTTCACTGACTAACCTGTTGATTGCACTTTACCTTTCACAATTTTGGTCTTTAATTCGAAAGCCAATAAACAAGCGTTGAGCGTCCTCAGCACCGTCCAATGAACACTGCAAAACCACGCTGCGCCTAATCAGTTTTCACGCTCCAACCTGCTCTAGCCCCGAGGTCATGAATCTTTGAAACCGTACCCTATTCATTGCGTGTCTATCGTCATCCCGGTCTACAACGAACAAGACAGCTTGCCTGAACTGCTGCGGCGCACCACGGCAGCCTGCAAGCAGCTCGCCTACGACTACGAAATCATCCTGGTGGATGATGGCAGTCGCGACAATTCGGCCCAGTTGCTCGAAGACGCTGCCGCAGAAGACGGCAGCAATGTGGTGGCGGTGATCCTCAACCGCAATTACGGCCAGCATGCCGCGATCATGGCCGGCTTCGAGCAGTGCCGGGGCGAGGTGGTGATTACCCTCGACGCCGACCTGCAGAACCCGCCGGAAGAGATTCCGCGCCTGGTGGAACAAGCCGCGCTGGGCTACGACGTGGTTGCCACCGTACGCAATAACCGCCAGGACTCGGCCTTTCGCCGCTGGCCTTCGCGCCTGATCAACCTGGCGGTGCAACGCTCCACCGGCGTCGCCATGACCGACTACGGCTGCATGCTGCGCGCTTACCGGCGCACCATCGTCGACGCCATGCTCGCCTGCCGCGAGCGCAGCACCTTCATCCCGATTCTGGCCAACGGCTTTGCGCGCCATACCACCGAGATTCTGGTGCACCACGCCGAGCGTGAACACGGCGAGTCGAAATACAGCGCGATGCGCCTGGTCAGCCTGATGTTCGACCTGCTGACCTGCATGACCACCACGCCGCTGCGCCTGCTCTCGATTGTCGGCTTCAGCCTGGCCGCGCTGGGCGTGTTGTTCGCCTTCGCGCTGATCATCCTGCGCCTGGCCTTCGGCGCCGAATGGGCCGGCGATGGCATGTTTGTGCTGTTCGCGGTGTTGTTCGTGTTCACCGGTGGCCAGTTCATCGGCATGGGCCTGTTGGGTGAATACCTGGGCCGCATGTACAGCGATGTGCGCGCCCGCCCACGCTTCTTCATTGAAAAAGTGCTGCGCAACCAACCCGCAGCCCCGGCACCCGTGGTCGTCGTTGACGGCCTGGTGTCCTCCCATACCTCCACCTCTACTTCTCCTTCCGATCAGGTTTCGTCATGAATTCAAACGCTGTTGTCTTCGCTTACCACGATATTGGCTGTGCAGGCATTGAAGCCCTGCTGACCGCCGGCTACGACATTGCTGCCGTGTTCACGCATGCCGATGACCCCAAGGAAAACAATTTCTACGGCTCCGTCGCCCAACTCTGCGCGCGCAACGGCATCCCGGTGCATGCCCCGGAAGACGCCAACCACCCGCTGTGGATCGAGCGCATTGCCAAGCTCAACCCCGATTACATCTTCTCGTTCTACTACCGCAACCTGCTGAGCGAGCCATTGCTGGCCACCGCGCGCAAAGGCGCGTTCAACCTGCACGGCTCGTTGCTGCCTAAATACCGTGGCCGCGCACCGGCCAACTGGGTGCTGGTAAACGGCGAAACCGAAACCGGCGTGACCCTGCACCGCATGGTCAAGCGTGCCGATGCCGGCGCGATCCTGGCCCAGCAAAAAGTCGTCATCGAGCGCAGCGATACCGGCGTGACCCTGCACGCCAAGCTGCGTGAAGCTGCGGTTAACCTGTTGCGCGATGCACTGCCGCAACTGGCTCAAGGCAAGCTGACTGAAACCGCTCAGGACGAAAGCCAGGCCACCTACTTCGGCCGCCGCACCGCCGCCGATGGCAAGCTGGACTGGAACAAACCGGCTGAGCAACTGTTCAACCTGGTGCGTGCCGTCACCCAACCGTACCCCGGCGCCTTTTGCGCGGTGGGCGAGCACAAACTGATCGTCTGGCAAGCCGAAGTGGTCCAGGGCAACGAAGGCCTGGCGCCAGGCCGCGTGATCAGCGTCAACCCGCTGCGCATCGCCTGCGCTGAAGACTCGCTGGTGATCAAGTTCGGTCAGCGCAACGACAACGGCCTGTACCTGGCCGGCCCGTCGCTGGCCAATGAACTCGGCCTGGTCGACGGCTCCGTGCTGCGCGGCGCCGAGTCCGGCCGCAAGCCACGCCGCACACGTGTGCTGATCCTCGGGGTGAACGGCTTTATCGGTAACCACTTGTCCGAGCGCCTGCTGCGTGACGACCGTTACGAAGTCTACGGCCTGGACATCGGCTCCGACGCCATCGAGCGCCTGCGCAGCCACCCCAACTTCCATTACGTGGAAGGTGACATCAGCATCCACACCGAGTGGATCGAGTACCACATCAAGAAGTGCGACGTGGTGCTGCCGCTGGTGGCCATCGCCACGCCGATCGAATACACCCGCAACCCGCTGCGCGTGTTCGAACTCGACTTTGAAGAGAACCTGAAACTGGTTCGCTACTGCGTCAAGTACAACAAGCGCGTGATCTTCCCGTCGACCTCCGAAGTCTATGGCATGTGCCAGGACCAGTACTTCGACGAAGACACCTCGAACCTGGTGGTTGGCCCGGTCAACAAACAACGCTGGATCTACTCGGTTTCCAAGCAACTGCTCGACCGCGTTATTTGGGCGTACGGCGCCAAGGGCCTGAACTTCACGCTGTTCCGCCCGTTCAACTGGATGGGCCCGCGCCTGGACCGTCTGGATTCGGCGCGTATCGGTAGCTCGCGGGCTATCACCCAGTTGATCCTCAATTTGGTCGAAGGTACGCCGATCCGCCTGTTCGACGGGGGTGAGCAAAAGCGTTGCTTCACCGACATCGCTGACGGCATCGAAGCCCTGGCACGCATCATTGATAACGACAACGATGCCTGCAACGGCCAGATCATCAACATCGGCAACCCGGAAAACGAAGCCAGCATTCGTCAGTTGGGCGAAGAACTGCTGCGTCAGTTCGAAGCTCACCCGCTGCGCAGCAACTTCCCGCCGTTCGCCGGTTTCCGCGACGTAGAAAGCAAGGCGTTCTACGGCACCGGTTACCAGGACGTGGCGCACCGCAAACCAAGCATCGAAAACGCCAAGCGCCTGCTGAACTGGGAGCCAACCGTTGAGATGAGCGAAACCATCGGCAACACCCTGGACTTCTTCCTCAAGGAAGCCATGCTCGAAATCGCGGACAAAAAGTAATGAAGGCAGGCTTGCGCATCGACGTCGACACCTACCGTGGCACCCGTGAAGGCGTGCCAAGGTTGCTTGAAACCCTGGATGAAGCCGGGGTTAAAGCGACGTTCTTCTTCAGCGTTGGGCCGGACAACATGGGGCGCCACTTGTGGCGCCTGATCCGCCCGCAGTTTTTATGGAAGATGCTGCGTTCGAATGCCGCCGGCCTGTATGGCTGGGATATTTTGCTCGCCGGCACTGCCTGGCCGGGCAAACCGATTGGCCGAGACCTGGGGCACTTGATGCGCCAGGCCAAGGCCGCCGGCCACGAAGTTGGCCTGCACGCGTGGGACCACCACGGCTGGCAGGCCAATACCGGGCGCTGGAGCGACGCGCAGTTGATCGAGCAGATCCGCCGTGGCGTCGACACGCTCAGCGACATCCTCGGTGAACGCATCGACTGTTCAGCGGCCGCCGGTTGGCGTGCCGATGAGCGCGTGGTGCAAGCCAAACAAGCGTTCAACTTTCGCTACAACAGTGATTGCCGGGGCACCAGCCTGTTTCGTCCAACCTTGGCCGATGGCAGCGCGGGCACCCCACAAATTCCGGTAGACCTGCCGACCTTCGACGAAGTGGTCGGGCCGGTGGTGGCTGCCAAAGACTTCAACGGCTTCATCCTTGACCGGTTTGCCGAGTCAACACTCAACGTCTACACGATCCACGCAGAAGTAGAAGGGATTCTGATGGCTGAAGATTTTCGCCAGTTGCTCGCCCAGGCAGGGCAGCGCGGCATCGACTTCCAACCCTTGGGCGAACTGTTGCCCGCGGACGTAACCACCCTGCCCCGGCAACACCTGGTACGCGGCGCACTCAGCGGCCGCGAGGGTTGGCTCGGAGTACAACAGGCATGATCCGGCGCTGGGCATTGCCCCTGCTCCTGTTGGCGTTTGGCGCGTTCTACCTGTTACCGCTGGCCACCCACGGCCTGTGGATTCCGGATGAAACCCGCTACGCGCAAATCAGCCAGGAAATGCTGCTGACCGGCAAGTGGGCTTCGCCGCACTTCATGGGCATTCGCTACTTCGAGAAACCCGCTGCCGGTTACTGGATGATCGCGCTGGGCCAGGCGATGTTCGGGCAGAACCTGTTCGGCGTGCGGTTTGCCTCGGCCTTGAGTACCGCGCTGAGCATTCTGTTGGTCTACCTGGTGTCGCGCCGGCTGTGGAACGACCCGCAAAAAAGCCTGGTCAGCTGCGTGCTGTACATGAGCTTTGTCAGCGTGGCGATGCTCGGCGGGTACGCCAACCTCGACCCGCAATTCACCTTCTGGGTCAACTTGACCGGTGCCGCCTTGTGGTTCTGCTTCGACAGCACCACGCGCCGTGGCCGTCTGTGGGCCTGGGCCTTGCTCGGTTTTGCCTGCGGCATGGGCTTCATGACCAAAGGCTTCCTGGCCTGGTTGCTGCCAGTGTTGATCGCCCTGCCCTACGCCATCTGGCAGAAGCGTTTTGCTGAGTTACTGAGGTATGGCGTGCTCGCCGTGGTCGTGGCCATTCTGGTCAGCCTGCCATGGGCGTTGGCCGTGCACCTGCAAGAGCCCGACTACTGGAACTTCTTTTTCTGGCACGAGCATATCCAGCGTTTTGCCGGTGACGACGCCCAGCACGCCGAGCCCTTCTGGTACTACCTGCCATTGATGGTCGCGTTCTCATTGCCGTGGGTCGCGCTGCTGCCGCCCGCGTTCAAACAGGCGTGGCAGGAAAAACGCCTGCCGCAGACGGCGTTCCTGCTGCTGTGGTTGTTGATGCCGCTGGCTTTCTTCAGCCTGGCCAAAGGCAAACTGCCGTCTTACATCATGCCGTGCCTTCTGCCATTGGCGTTGCTGATGGGCTCGACCTTGAGCGACACGCTTGCGCAGGGCCGTGGCCGCGTGTTGCGCATCAACGGCGGGTTGAACCTGGCGATTGGCGTGCTCGCGGTGCTGGCCCTCAGTTGGTTTCAAATCAAGCAGTCGGTGTACGACGCTGACGAAACCTTCAGCCTGGTGCTGGTGTTTGTGTGCTTGTTCGGCTGGGTCGTGGCCAACCTGCTGCAGGTCGCGCGCCCGCTGACACTGTGGGCCGCACCGATGATCGGCAGCGGCTTGCTGGTGCTCCTCGTACCTGCCGCGCTGCCGCACTCGGTGGTTTATAACAAAACCCCGGACGCGTTCATCATCGACCACCTGCAAGAACTGCAATCGACCACGGCCTTGCTCAGCAATGACCTGGGCGCCGCATCGGCCCTGTCATGGCGCCTGGGGCGGCCGGACATCGCGCTTTACAACACCATCGGCGAAGTCAAATACGGCACCGCCTACCCGGACACCGCGCACCGCAAGGTCGACATGACCCAGGTTCAGCAATGGATGAGTGATGCGCGCAAACAGGGGCCGGTCGGCGTGGTCATGCGGGTCAAAGGCGACGATGAAGTTGCCGAAGTCAACCTGCTGCCCCAGGACGGCAAGCGCTATGAGCAAGGCAATATCGTGATCCTGATTTTTCCACAGGTCGCGCAATGATCACTTTGTTGCTTTTGGTCAGCGCGTGCTTGCTCACCTGCATGGGCCAGGTGTCGCAGAAGTTTGCCGTAGAACGCTGGCGCGACCAGCCTGACGGTTGGGCGCCGAAACTGCGTGAACCGTGGCTGTGGTCGGCGCTCATGTGCCTGGGCCTCGGCTTGCTGGTGTGGCTGCTGGTGCTGCAACGCCTGGAAGTCGGCGTCGCCTACCCGATGCTCAGCCTGAATTTTGTACTGGTCACGTTGATGGCGCGTTTTGTCTTTGATGAACAGATCGATGGCCGTCACTGGCTGGGTGTGGCGCTGGTGATCGGCGGTGTTGTGTTGCTGGGGCGTCACGTATGAGCCGGGCGCACGGCTTTGCCCTGGCACTGGGCAGCGTCGGCTTGGTCAGCGCCGCCCAACTGGGCATGCGCTGGAGCATGACGCGCCTGCCATTGCCGACTGAATGGCTGAACGCTGTTTACAGCAACAGCATCGACCTCAGCGCCTTGGGCGTTGTGGTACTGGCGATCATCGCCTATGCGCTGTCGATGCTCTGCTGGCTCGGCGCGCTCAAACATTTGCCGCTGGGCCGCGCGTATTCGCTGCTCAGCATCAGTTACGCGTTGGTCTACCTGCTGGCTGCCAGCCTGCCGGTGTTCAACGAAGATTTTTCGCTTTCAAAAACCCTGGGGGTGGCGTTGGTCATCCTCGGCGTTCTGGTCATTAACTCTCGTCGTACTAGCAGCATTAGTCCCAGGAATGCCCCATGAAAATCAGTGTATTTGGTAGTGGTTACGTTGGTCTGGTGCAGGCCACCGTATTGGCCGAAGTCGGCCACGATGTGATCTGCATGGACGTAGACAAAAACAAGGTCGAGTCGCTGCAAAAAGGCCACGTGACCATTTTTGAGCCGGGGCTGGCGGCGATGGTGAAGGAAAACCTCGAAAGCGGACGCCTGCGCTTTACCTTTGATGAAAAGCTCGCGGTTGAACACGGTGAAGTGCTGTTTATCGCCGTCGGCACACCGTCCGACGAAGACGGCTCGGCAGACCTCAAATACGTACTGTCGGTGGGCGATGCGGTGTCGCGTCACCGTGTGGAACCGGTGATTCTGGTGGAAAAATCCACCGTTCCGGTCGGCACCGGTGACACCTTGCGCGCGCACATCGAAAAGAACCTGCGCATTGCCGGGCGCTTCCTGGACTTCGATATTGTCTCCAACCCGGAATTCCTCAAGGAAGGCTCGGCCGTTGCCGACTGCCGTCGCCCGGACCGCATCATCATCGGCTGCGAACGCGAAGAAGTGCGCGAAGTGATGCGCGACCTGTACGCGCCGTTCAACCGCAACCATGACCGCATCATCTTCATGGACCTGCGCAGCGCCGAACTGACCAAGTACGCCGCCAACTGCATGCTCGCCACCAAGATCAGCTTTATCAACCAGATCGCCGAGCTGGCCGAACACCTTGGCGCCGACATCGAAGCCGTGCGCCTTGGCATTGGTGCCGACTCGCGCATTGGCTACCACTTCATCTATCCGGGTTGCGGCTACGGCGGTTCGTGTTTCCCCAAAGACATGCGCGCCCTGATCCACAGTGCCAAGCAGGCCAATTGCTCCAGCGACCTGCTGGAGGCCGTAGAAGCGATTAACCAGCGTCAGAAGAGCAAGCTGTTCGAGCGCATCAATGCCTACTTCAAGGGCAACCTGAACGGCAAGACATTCGCCTTGTGGGGCCTGGCCTTCAAGCCCAACACCGACGACATGCGCGATGCACCCAGCCGCGTGCTGATGGAAGCACTCTGGGCTGCGGGCGCCAACGTACGCGCGTTCGACCCCGAGGCCATGCAGGAAACCCAGCGCATCTACGGCGACGAATCACGCCTGACGCTGCTCGGCACCCCGGAATCGGCATTGAGCGGCGCCGATGCGCTGATCGTCTGCACCGAATGGCAGCAGTTCAAAGCACCGGATTTCGACCTTATCCACCACCGCCTGAAAAACCCGGTGATCTTCGACGGTCGCAACCTGTACGACGGCGAACGCCTGGCGCGCAAAGGCTTCAAATACTTCCCGATCGGTCGGGGCGACTCCTGCGAACTGCCGATTCCTCAGCAAAACTGGGCAACGCAGGCCAAGGAAGCCTGATCGGTGAACAAAGCTCCCAAATCCCTGCTGAATGCAACCATCCGTCACCAGTCGCTGGGGCTTGGGCTCTTGGCGCTGGTGCTGTTTCTGGTGGGTAACTGGCACCAGGCAATTATCGGGTTTGACTCGCGCTTTGTGGTGTTTGCCCAGGAAATGCTGCGGCATGGGCCGAGTTTTTTCCCCACCACTTATGGGCAGCCGTACGCCGACTACCTGGCGACCTCGACGCTGTTGACGTGGCTGCTGTCGTTACCGTTTGGCCAGGTCACCAGCTTTACCGCATGGTTGCCTACCGCGTTCGCTTCGGCGCTGATCGTTACGCTGGTGTATCGCCTCACGGCGCCCTACTCCACGCGCTGGGGCCTGTTGAGCATCGCGATGTTGCTGCTCAGCAGCACCTTTGTCAGCGAGACCCGCTCGGTGTCATTGGACCAAATGCTCGCCTGCGTCGCCTTGGCGGTGTTTTACATGGGTTATGCGCACGATCACTTTGGTAGCCCGAAACGCCTGTACTGGCTGTTTTTGTTGCTGATTATCGGTTTTGCGATCCGTGGGCCGATCGGCCTGGTGATTCCAACGGGCATGCTGTGCAGCTATTACCTGCTCAACCGCCAATGGCGCCAACTGTTCACGTTCGGCTTGCTGGCGCTGGCGCTGCTGGCGGCCTGTGTCGGCCTGTTGCTGTTGCTGGCCAAGCTGAGTGGCGGTGAAGGGTTCATGCAGGACGTGATCCGCATGCAATTTCTGGGGCGTATGGACGGCACCGAAGGCTCCAGCGGCGTGCTGTATTACTTCACCAGTTCGCTGGGCAATTATGCCCTGGCCTATCCGCTGGCCGTGTTGGTGCTGCTGGCCGTAGTGGTTGGCGGCCGCAGGACGCCGGACCCGGCATTGCAGCTGGTGCTTTACTGCGCCGCAGCCGGTGTGCTGGTCATGCTCGGCTTGTCGGTGCCGCAGGCAAAAAAAGCCCGCTACATCCTGCCGATGGTGCCGATGGCGGCGATCATCGCGGCCTACCCGTTCTACGTCACCCAAGGGCGGTTGTTTGCCTGGTTGCGCGGTTTGATGCTGGGCCTGTGGACGCTGTTGCCGGCGTTGCTGGTGGTTGGGCTGGTGCTGGCGCGGCGGCGTTACCCGGAACAGTTGAGCGACCTGGGGCTGATATTCGGCGTACTCGGCGCGCTTCAAGTGCTGGCGCTGCTGGCCTTAGTAAAACCGCGGTTACGCCCACTGGGCCCGGCATTCGCAGCGGTGCTGGCGATCTGGTCGACCTACATCGTGGTGGTCGAACCGCTCGAACGCACGCTCTACGACACGCGTACCTTCAGCCTCGCGGTCAAAGCCCAAATCATCCAGCAACCGGCGCCTGTGGTACTGCATGGCTTGGGTAAAGATGCCAAGGCGATCAAGTTCATGGTCAACTTCGACTGCGATAAGGTGCCGTTGTTTATCCAGACCGCCGCTGACCTGGCACCGCTGCAAGCGCCTGCCTGGCTGGTGATGAGTGCCGATGACTTTAACGCGTTGCAAGACCCGCGCTTGCGCGCGCTGACCCCGACCCTCACCGGCGAGTTCGATAAAAACGCGTTTGTGTTGCTGCATCTGGTGAAAACCTCAGCGCCTTGATCGCGCAGCCGTCAACCGGTTGAAAAATAACGCCCGCTCCTCAGGAGTGGGCGTTTTTCGTCATAACCCAGTAGAAACCCCCTACATAGCTATGCGTAACGGCTGGCGCACTTTGCCTTCCGGCGCCCGGAACCCAAATGTAGACTCGTTAGGCAGTGCGTTAACTATCTACCACCACGGCACCATGGGTTATCTCGACACGCTGGGTAAGTGCAGCTGCATAACAACAAGGACGTTGTAGGCCACGTACATCACGTTGGCTTAAATTATTGAGAGGGCAATGCCGTGCCGGAAGATCTGCTGCTTAACCCTGTACCCAGGCTGGATCGGCTGAGGACACTGCGCAACGCGTTAGTCGCATTGAAAGGGCCGCTGGCCAACGACCCTGCGCTGCAAGCAAACCTGCAACGGCACTTGTTCAACGAAGCCACGCAGACGCGGGTACTCGGTCAGCTCAGTAGCGCATCGGTGCAGAAGGCGTGCCTGGTACCTTTGGACGAGGGTATTTAACTGCATTATTTTTGCCTTTAACCTTCATTAATAGTCAGTGGCACCTTTGCCGCGCGGTTGTCACACTGCGCAGTGCTCCTGCCCAAAATAGTGTTCTTGCCGCCAAATGTTGTAACGTTCAAAAGGCTTTTCCGGGCAACCAGACAAGCCTTTTTTTTGCCTGCCATTTATGGATACCGTCAATGCTTGCTCGCTGGTTACCCGCTGCAATCAATACCCGCCCCGCCGAATGGAGCCGCGCCGCCATCGGCATGGCCTTGGGCACGATGTTCAGTGTCTGGGTGTGCGCCCAGGTATTTGGCATGCCCGTCGCCCTGCACCTGCTCGGTCCGCTCGGGGCTTCTGCGGTGCTGCTGTTTGCGGTGTCATCCGGCGCGCTGGCACAACCTTGGTCGATCATCGGCAGCTACGTGTGTGCAGGCGTTGTCGCGCTGCTGGTGGCGCGGGTGCTTGGCCGCACGTTGGGCAGTGCCTGCCTGGCAGCCGGCATGTCGGTTGTATTGATCTGCTGGCTGCGTTGCCTGCACCCGCCTGCCGGTGGGCTGGCGATGACCCTGGTGCTCGCCGACCCAAGCTCCATCGCCCTTGGCTGGCAGGAACTCGCCGCGGTAATGCTCGGTGCCACAGCCCTGCTGGCGTGTGCGCTGGCGTATAACAACGCGACACGCACGCGTTATCCGAAAGCGCTTGCCGAGCCGCCATCGGCCCTTACGCGCGGCGAGCCGTCGATCACGGCCGCTGACTTGCAGTTGGCCCTGGCCGAAATGGAGCAGTTTTACGACGTGCAACCGACAGACCTTGAGCAACTGATCCGCGCGGCGGAAACCCACGCGCGTCGCCGTAGCATCGGCCACGTACTGGCCCGCCGCGTGACGTGAGCGCCTCTGCATAAATGCAACAACGACCTGCAGGATTTCGGGTTGTACTGGGCAAATTTGCACTGGTACGATCACACGGTAGTGTGTCCGTGAACATCTTGAGAAAGAACAATAAAAGCAGGGAGTTAGAGATGACTGCTCAGGTATTACCCGAAGCAAGCTACGGCGAAATCATTCAGGCTGAAGTACTCGCCGAGGTACGCAACCATATTGGCCACCTCACCCTCAACCGCCCCGCCGGTTTGAATGCGCTTAACCTGGGCATGGTCCGCAGCCTGACAGCGCAGCTACAGGCGTGGGCGGATGACCCGCAGGTTTACGCCGTGGTGCTGCGTGGCGCCGGCGAAAAAGCCTTTTGCGCCGGTGGCGACATACGTTCCTTGTACGACAGCTTCAAGAACGGCGACACCCTGCACAGCGATTTTTTTGTTGAGGAATATGCCCTCGACCTGGTCATTCATCATTACTGCAAGCCGGTACTGGCGCTGATGGACGGCTTCGTCCTCGGCGGTGGCATGGGCCTGGTACAAGGCGCGGACCTGCGCGTGGTGACCGAGCGCAGTCGCCTGGCAATGCCGGAAGTGGCGATTGGTTATTTCCCGGACGTCGGCGCCAGCTATTTCCTGCCGCGCATTCCCGGCGAGCTGGGCCTGTACCTCGGCGTGAGCGGCGTGCAGATCCGCGCAGCCGACGCGCTGTATTGCCGGTTGGCCGACTGGTACGTCGACAGCGCCAGGCTCGCGGACCTCGACCACCAGCTCGATCAGTTGCAATGGCGACACGCACCGCTCAAGGACCTGCAAGGCGTACTCGCTAAACTGGGTGTACAACAACTGCCCGACGCGCCATTGGCGGCCTTGCGCCCCGCCATCGACCATTTTTTTGGCTTGCCCGACGTGGCGAGCATCGTCGAGCAATTGCAGCAAGTCACCGTCGCCGACAGCCACGAATGGGCGCTGGCGACAGCGCAACTGATGCAAACCCGCTCGCCGCTGGCAATGGCGGTGACCCTCGACATGCTCCGACGTGGTCGCCGTTTGCCGCTGGAGCAGTGCTTTGCGCTTGAATTGCACGTGGATCGCCAGTGGTTCGAACGCGGTGACCTGATCGAAGGGGTTCGCGCGTTGATCATCGACAAAGACAAAACCCCTCGGTGGAACCCGCCTACGCTGCACGGGGTAAACGCAGCGCTTGTGCAAAGCTTCTTCAACGACTTCAAGCAGATTGGTAATTAAGCCATGCAAGATATTGAATACACAGAAGAACAGGTGATGATTCGTGACATGGCGCGCGACTTTGCCCGTGGCGAAATCGCCCCGCACGCGCAGGCCTGGGAAAAAGCCGGCTGGATCGACGACGCGCTCGTCGCAAAGATGGGCGAACTCGGCCTGTTAGGCATGGTAGTGCCCGAAGAATGGGGCGGCACCTACGTCGATTACGTGGCGTATGCGCTGGCGGTAGAAGAGATTTCCGCCGGTGATGGCGCCACCGGCGCACTGATGAGTATCCATAATTCAGTCGGTTGCGGGCCAATCCTCAACTACGGCACACACGCCCAGAAACAAGCCTGGCTGCCCGACCTTGCGAGTGGCCAAGTCATCGGCTGCTTCTGCCTGACCGAGCCGCAGGCCGGTTCCGAAGCGCACAACCTGCGCACCCGCGCCGAGCTGCGCGATGGCCAGTGGTTGATCAACGGCGCCAAACAGTTTGTCAGCAACGGCAAGCGCGCCAAGCTCGCCATCGTGTTCGCGGTAACCGACCCTGAACTGGGCAAAAAAGGCCTTTCGGCGTTCCTGGTGCCCACCGATACACCGGGGTTTGTGGTCGACCGCACCGAACACAAGATGGGCATTCGCGCATCGGACACCTGCGCGGTAACCCTCAACCAGTGCACAGTGCCGGAGGCCAATCTACTCGGTGAGCGCGGTAAAGGCCTGGCCATCGCCCTGTCCAACCTGGAAGGCGGGCGCATCGGCATCGCGGCCCAGGCATTGGGCATCGCGCGTGCCGCGTTTGAGTCGGCGTTGGCCTATGCGCGTGATCGTGTGCAGTTCGACAAAGCGATCATTGAGCATCAGAGCATCGCCAACATGCTCGCGGACATGCAAACCCGCTTGAATGCGGCACGCCTGCTGATCCTGCACGCGGCGCGCCTGCGCACTGCCGGCAGGCCGTGTTTGTCCGAGGCATCGCAGGCCAAGCTGTTTGCGTCGGAAATGGCCGAGAAGGTCTGCTCGTCAGCCATGCAGATTCACGGCGGCTATGGGTATTTGGAGGATTACCCGGTGGAGCGTTACTACCGCGATGCAAGAATTACGCAGATTTATGAGGGGACCAGCGAGATTCAAAGGATGGTGATCGCCCGAGAGCTGAAGAACTATCAGCTTTAGGTCGCGATCAGCTGTTATGGCTGGGTTTTTGAGGGCATATCCGTTATTGAGGTTATGGCTTGTATCGGTTCCGCTCTTACAGCGGGTCACTTTTGAACAGCCGGAAGCCGGCCCAGTCAAAAGTAACCAAAACGCTCTTGCCCCACCACTCGGTGCCTCGCTGTGGCTCGGCATGCCCTCATCCGGAAGCCGGCCCAGTCAAAAGTAACCAAAACGCTCTTGCCCCACCACTCGGTGCCTCGCTGTGGCTCGGCATGCCCTCATTCCGATATTACGGAGCGGGCCGCCGCGATGGGCCATCCTTGGCCCAGCGCGGCTAAACCGGCGTCCTGCCGGTTTACCCGCTCCGTAATATCTGCGTTCGGCC
>NZ_LKBR01000005.1:174194-177758 GCF_002723595.1 Pseudomonas sp. ICMP 460 | reverse complement strand
CCTTGGCAGTCAGAGGCGATGAAAGACGTGGTAGCCTGCGAAAAGCTTCGGGGAGTCGGCAAACAGACTTTGATCCGGAGATGTCTGAATGGGGGAACCCAGCCATCATAAGATGGTTACCTTACACTGAATACATAGGTGTATGGAGCGAACCAGGGGAACTGAAACATCTAAGTACCCTGAGGAAAAGAAATCAACCGAGATTCCCTTAGTAGTGGCGAGCGAACGGGGTGCGAACCAGGGGAACTGAAACATCTAAGTACCCTGAGGAAAAGAAATCAACCGAGATTCCCTTAGTAGTGGCGAGCGAACGGGGACTAGCCCTTAAGTGGCTTTGAGATTAGCGGAACGCTCTGGAAAGTGCGGCCATAGTGGGTGATAGCCCTGTACGCGAAAATCTCTTAGTCATGAAATCGAGTAGGACGGAGCACGAGAAACTTTGTCTGAATATGGGGGGACCATCCTCCAAGGCTAAATACTACTGACTGACCGATAGTGAACTAGTACCGTGAGGGAAAGGCGAAAAGAACCCCGGAGAGGGGAGTGAAATAGATCCTGAAACCGTATGCGTACAAGCAGTGGGAGCCTCTACTGACTGACCGATAGTGAACTAGTACCGTGAGGGAAAGGCGAAAAGAACCCCGGAGAGGGGAGTGAAATAGATCCTGAAACCGTATGCGTACAAGCAGTGGGAGCCTACTTGTTAGGTGACTGCGTACCTTTTGTATAATGGGTCAGCGACTTATTTTCAGTGGCGAGCTTAACCGAATAGGGGAGGCGTAGCGAAAGCGAGTGGTGACTGCGTACCTTTTGTATAATGGGTCAGCGACTTATTTTCAGTGGCGAGCTTAACCGAATAGGGGAGGCGTAGCGAAAGCGAGTCTTAATAGGGCGTCTAGTCGCTGGGAATAGACCCGAAACCGGGCGATCTATCCATGGGCAGGTTGAAGGTTGGGTAACACTAACTGGAGGACCGAACCGACTACCGTTGAAAAGTTAGCGGATGACCTGTGGATCGGAGTGAAAGGCTAATCAAGCTCGGAGATAGCTGGTTCTCCTCGAAAGCTATTTAGGTAGCGCCTCATGTATCACTGTAGGGGGTAGAGCACTGTTTCGGCTAGGGGGTCATCCCGACTTACCAAACCGATGCAAACTCCGAATACCTACAAGTGCCGAGCATGGGAGACACACGGCGGGTGCTAACGTCCGTCGTGAAAAGGGAAACAACCCAGACCGTCAGCTAAGGTCCCAAAGTTATGGTTAAGTGGGAAACGATGTGGGAAGGCTTAGACAGCTAGGAGGTTGGCTTAGAAGCAGCCACCCTTTAAAGAAAGCGTAATAGCTCACTAGTCGAGTCGGCCTGCGCGGAAGATGTAACGGGGCTCAAACCATACACCGAAGCTACGGGTATCACTTAGGTGATGCGGTAGAGGAGCGTTCTGTAAGCCTGTGAAGGTGAGTTGAGAAGCTTGCTGGAGGTATCAGAAGTGCGAATGCTGACATGAGTAACGACAATGGGTGTGAAAAACACCCACGCCGAAAGACCAAGGTTTCCTGCGCAACGTTAATCGACGCAGGGTTAGTCGGTCCCTAAGGCGAGGCTGAAAAGCGTAGTCGATGGAAAACAGGTTAATATTCCTGTACTTCTGGTTATTGCGATGGAGGGACGGAGAAGGCTAGGCCAGCTTGGCGTTGGTTGTCCAAGTTTAAGGTGGTAGGCTGTTAATATTCCTGTACTTCTGGTTATTGCGATGGAGGGACGGAGAAGGCTAGGCCAGCTTGGCGTTGGTTGTCCAAGTTTAAGGTGGTAGGCTGGAATCTTAGGTAAATCCGGGATTCTAAGGCCGAGAGCTGATGACGAGTTGTCTTTTAGACGACGAAGTGGTTGATGCCATGCTTCCAAGAAAAGCTTCTAAGCTTCAGGTAACCAGGAACCGTACCCCAAACCGACACAGGTTAAGGCCGAGAGCTGATGACGAGTTGTCTTTTAGACGACGAAGTGGTTGATGCCATGCTTCCAAGAAAAGCTTCTAAGCTTCAGGTAACCAGGAACCGTACCCCAAACCGACACAGGTGGTTGGGTAGAGAATACCAAGGCGCTTGAGAGAACTCGGGTGAAGGAACTAGGCAAAATGGCACCGTAACTTCGGGAGAAGGTGCGCCGGTGAGGGTGAAGGACTTGCTCCGTAAGCTCATGCCGGTCGAAGATACCAGGCCGCTGCGACTGTTTATTAAAAACACAGCACTCTGCAAACACGAAAGTGGACGTATAGGGTGTGACGCCTGCCCGGTGCCGGAAGGTTAATTGATGGGGTTAGCTAACGCGAAGCTCTTGATCGAAGCCCCGGTAAACGGCGGCCGTAACTATAACGGTCCTAAGGTAGCGAAATTCCTTGTCGGGTAAGTTCCGACCTGCACGAATGGCGTAACGATGGCGGCGCTGTCTCCACCCGAGACTCAGTGAAATTGAAATCGCTGTGAAGATGCAGTGTATCCGCGGCTAGACGGAAAGACCCCGTGAACCTTTACTATAGCTTTGCACTGGACTTTGAATTTGCTTGTGTAGGATAGGTGGGAGGCTTTGAAGCGTGGACGCCAGTTCGCGTGGAGCCAACCTTGAAATACCACCCTGGCAACTTTGAGGTTCTAACTCAGGTCCGTTATCCGGATCGAGGACAGTGTATGGTGGGTAGTTTGACTGGGGCGGTCTCCTCCTAAAGAGTAACGGAGGAGTACGAAGGTGCGCTCAGACCGGTCGGAAATCGGTCGTAGAGTATAAAGGCAAAAGCGCGCTTGACTGCGAGACAGACACGTCGAGCAGGTACGAAAGTAGGTCTTAGTGATCCGGTGGTTCTGTATGGAAGGGCCATCGCTCAACGGATAAAAGGTACTCCGGGGATAACAGGCTGATACCGCCCAAGAGTTCATATCGACGGCGGTGTTTGGCACCTCGATGTCGGCTCATCACATCCTGGGGCTGAAGCCGGTCCCAAGGGTATGGCTGTTCGCCATTTAAAGTGGTACGCGAGCTGGGTTTAGAACGTCGTGAGACAGTTCGGTCCCTATCTGCCGTGGACGTTTGAGATTTGAGAGGGGCTGCTCCTAGTACGAGAGGACCGGAGTGGACGAACCTCTGGTGTTCCGGTTGTCACGCCAGTGGCATTGCCGGGTAGCTATGTTCGGAATAGATAACCGCTGAAAGCATCTAAGCGGGAAACTAGCCTCAAGATGAGATCTCACTGGAACCTTGAGTTCCCTGAAGGGCCGTCGAAGACTACGACGTTGATAGGTTGGGTGTGTAAGCGCTGTGAGGCGTTGAGCTAACCAATACTAATTGCCCGTGAGGCTTGACCATATAACACCCAAGCAATTTGCTGTGTGTAAGCGCTGTGAGGCGTTGAGCTAACCAATACTAATTGCCCGTGAGGCTTGACCATATAACACCCAAGCAATTTGCGTCGAAAGGCCAGATTGCGGTATGTGAAGACGATAGAACCGAAAGTTCGATCTCACAAAACACCGAAAGCTGTCACATACCCAATTTGCTGAAGCGAGGCCATCAGG